>JAHWKJ010000714.1 GCA_019347905.1 Planctomycetota bacterium | reverse complement strand
ATGAAGCGAGTGTTGATGACCGCAGGCGCCGTATTGACGGTCGCAGCCGGCGTGGTCGCGGGGAGGCTTGCGAGCGGCAATGCGGAGCCGCAGTTCGCCACGGGCGTGGTGTTCCACGACGCGGACGACGACGGCAAATGGGAGGAAGGCGAGAAGACGCTTCCCGGCGTGCGCGTCTCCAACGGCCGCGACATCGTCGCCACGGACGAGGACGGCCGCTATCGTCTGCCGATCGACGACGATACGATCCTCTTCGTCCTCAAGCCCCGCGGTTGGCGGACGCCGCTCAGCGAGCATCAGTTGCCGCAGTTCTACTACATTCACAAGCCGGCCGGCTCGCCGGAGCTGGAGTACGGCGGCGTGGCGCCCACGGGTCCGCTGCCCGAGTCGGTCGATTTTCCGCTCTACCCGCAGCGGGAGCCGGAAACCTTCCGGGCGATCCTCTTCGGTGACCCGCAGCCGCGGAACCAGCAGGAGATTGACTACATCACCCACGACGTGGTGGAAACGTTGATCGGCGCGGACGCCTCTTTCGGCGTGACGCTGGGGGATATCGTGTTCGACGACCTTTCGCTCTTCGAGTCGCAGGCCCGCGCGATCGCGCTCTTGGGCATCCCCTGGTATAACGTGATCGGCAATCACGACATCAACTACGACGCCCGCCACGTCCGCCACAGCGACGAGACGTTCGAGCGGGTCTTCGGCCCCGCGTATTACTCGTTTGATTACGGCCCGGTCCATTTCCTGGTGCTGGACGACATCGAATGGCTGGTGGAAGACCCGGACGGCAAAGGGCGGTATCGCGGCGGGCTGGGCGAGGAGCAGATGGAGTTCGTCCGCAACGACCTGGCGGCCATCCCCGACGACCAGCTCGTGGTGCTGATGATGCACATCCCGCTTACCGAGGTGCACGACCGGCACGGGCTGTACCGGCTGATCGAGCAGCGGCCGCTCTGCATCTCGATCGCCGGCCACACGCATCATCATGAGCATCGCTTCATCACCCGCGCCGACGGATGGCGGGGACCGGAGCCGCACCATCACATCATCAACGTCACCGTGAGCGGAAGCTGGTGGCGGGGGGCGCCGGATGAGCGCGGCATCCCTCACGCAACCATGGCCGACGGGGCGCCGAACGGCTATTCGATCATCACCTTCGACGGCGCCGATTACACGCTCGACTTCCACGCCGCGGGCCGCCCGCATGATTACCAGATGCAGATCCACGCGCCGGAGGCGGTTGCCGATGATCGCTCCGAGCCGACGGAGGTGCTGGTGAACGTCTTCAACGGCTCTGAGAAATCGACCGTCGAGATGCGCGTCGGCCGGAGCGGCGAATGGACGCCGATGGAGCACACGCTGATCGAAGACCCCGCCTACCGTGCGGCGTACGACCTCGACGTATCGCTGGCGGACAATCCCTGGATGGACCTCCCGGAGCCGAAGGCTTCGACCCACATCTGGAAGGCGACCTTGCCCAAAGACCTCCCGCCGGGGGTGCATTTGATCAAAATCCGCACGACCGACATGCACGGCCGCACGCACACCGGCCGCCGCGCGATCCGCATCGAGCCTGCGCCCATGCCCGCTGAGTAAGTCGTTCTGAGAGCATTATGGTGTTGAAGCAGTCGATCCTTTTGCTGGCCGCGTGCCTTCTAATCCAGCCATCCGTCGGCCGCGCGGAGCAGCCGTTTCAGGTGCGGGCGCTCAGTTACAACATCCATCACGGCGCGGGAGTGGACGGCAAGCTCGATCTGAAGCGCATTGCCGGAGTCATCAAGTCGGCGGCGCCGGACGTGGTCGCGGTGCAGGAGGTCGATAAGAAGACGCGGCGGACCGGCGAGGTGGATCAAGCGGCGGAGCTGGCCCGCCTGACGGAGATGCACGTCGTCTTCGGCGGCAATATCCGCTTTGAAGGCGGCGACTACGGCAACGCGGTGCTGTCGCGATGGCCGATTAAGCGTCACGCGAACCACCTCCTCCCGTCGTTTGACGACGGCGAACAGCGGGGCGTGCTGGAGGTCGAGCTCGAGCTTCCCGGCGGCCGCGAACCTTTGCTCCTCTACGTGACGCATCTCGACTATCGCCCCGCCGACGAGGAGCGATTCGCGTCAGCCGCGGCGATCAACGCCTTGGCTGCAAAGTCGCCGGGTCGAGCGGCAATTCTCGCCGGCGATTTGAACGACGTTCCCGGAAGCCGTACTCTCCGGCGGCTGGAGGAGATTTGGGTGTCCGCCAGCCGGGAGTCGCTGCCGACCGTTCCCGTCGGCCGGCCCGCGCGGCAGATCGACTTCGTACTGGTTCGGCCGGCGGAGCGCTGGCGAGTGGTCGAGACTCGGGTGTTGGACGAAGCCGTCGCGTCCGACCACCGGCCGATTCTCGCGGTGCTCGAACTTTTGCCGGAGTGATCGAGGCGCCGAGCGGCGTCGAGGGCCGGTCGAGCAACGGTGGCCGCAGTTGGGCGAGCGTCTACAATACCAGACGGCGGGCCGAAGCCGTATCAACAGACAAGCAGCGAAATCTTTCATGGTCAATCGTCACACGCTCGGCGGCGTGATTCATACGTACCAGCGGTATGATCCGGTGCGGTTCCCGTCGCCAACGCAGCCGCCGCCCGACCTCACTTCGACCGCC
>JAHWKJ010000172.1 GCA_019347905.1 Planctomycetota bacterium | reverse complement strand
AGGATCGGCGATTCGCCCTGGCGAGGGGGAGCCGTCTGGCTCCTGTTCCTCACAGCGCCCACGGCCCGACCCTCGGCGTGACTTTGCTCGAACGGGAATATTCCGCAGCGGGGGATCCAGCGAGGCTCGGTGGGTGCGAGGCGGGTTGGTTGGGGCCTGGGCGGCTGGATGAATCGGAAGCCTGACGGCACCCGCTCGCCTCGGTATCTCCATAGCAGTGCCACTCGAAAACGGATGGATCAGGGAGCCATGAGCGAACGGATTGATTTGCAGCCGAATGCAACGGAAGACGAATTGGTGTCGCAGGCCCAGACGGCCGTCAGCCGCTGTAACTGGGTTGTCGGCGCCTGTGCGGCCGAGTGGACCAAGCGCTATGCCCGCGGACGGACCGACGCCGACTTCGGCAACCTGGTGGGTCTCAGCAGCGATCAGGTGTATCAGCGGCGGCGGGTGTGGGAGATGTTCGGCGACGTCTACGAAGACTATCCGCGGCTGAAGTGGTCGCATTTCTATCTCGCCCTCAACTGGGACGACGCGACTGACTGTCTCGCCTGGGCCGACGAGAACGAGACGACGGTGGCGGAGATGCGTGCCTGGCGGCGGGCGCAGCGAGGGGAAGACCTTGCGGCCCCGCCGCTGGATTCGTTTGCCGGGGATCCGAGCGTCTGCTTCGTGCCCAGCCAGCCGACGCTCGTCCGCGATCCCCAAGAATTCGTCGCGGTGGGCGATGGAAATGGGCGGCGACGGGTTTCCGGCGGTGAGGCGCGCGAGGCGGCCGAAACGCCGTATGCTCCTTACCGCAAGGATGCCGGCAGCCCCGCGTCGCAGGGGGAAGCGTCGGCCGTCGCCACAACCGAACGTCCGCAGCCCTCGGCCGCGGAGATTCTAAAGCGAGCCGTCGCCTCGCTGGAGCGGATCAATCGGGCACTTTCGCCGGAGTTGACGAAGGAGCTGCGGCGGGCGCCGCGCGAGCTCCGCGAGCGGTTCGTCGAAGTCGTGGGGGAACTGTCGTCGAGGGCGGCGGCAATTGGGTAATGCGGTCCGTTTAGCCGCGGCCCAGCGGGCCGCGCGGCCCGCTGGGTCGCGGCTAAACGCGGCGGGGCTGTTTCGATTCGTGGGCATCGGATATGCTGGCGGCGTTTGCGGCGCTGGTCAGCGCCTACGGAGCACGCCCATGGATCGCAGCCGCTATCCCGTCGAAGTCCGCCGCGCCGAGCCTCCGCCGCGCCGACCGCAGCCGGTAAGTGGCTGGCTGGTGGCGATCCTGGCCGTGCTGGTGGGCGTCCTGGCCTATCGCATGTGGACTTCGGGGCCGACGGCCATCTACGACCCCGAGGCCGCCCCGCGAGCCATTGCCCCTCGCGGCGACCTGCTGCCGACGGAGCTCAAGCAGATCGAGCTTTACCGGGAGGCCGTCCCCAGCGTCGTCCACGTGACAACCACAACGCTCGCCCGCAGCCGCATGAGCTTTGATATCACCGAGATCCCGCGCGGTTCGGGCAGCGGCTTCATCTGGGACGACCAGGGCCACATCGTCACCAACTACCATCTCATCCATGGCGCGTCGCGGGCCGAAGTGGCACTGCAGGATGGTTCGGTGTGGTCGGCGCGGTTGGTGGGAGCCGAGCCGAACAAGGACGTTGCCGGGTTGAAGATCGACGCCCCGGCCGACCGCTTGCGGCCCATCCCGGTGGGAGAGTCGTCCAATCTGGTCGTCGGGCAGAACGTGTATGCCATCGGCGATCCCTTCGGCTTCAGCGCGACGCTGACGACCGGCGTGATTGGGGGGCTCGACCGCGAGATGCAGTCGATCGGCGGCGAGCGGATCGCCGGCGTGATCCAGACTGATGCGGCCATCAATCCGGGCAACTCCGGCGGACCGCTGCTGGATAGTTCCGGTCGGCTGATCGGCGTGAACACGGCCATCTACAGCCCCTCGGGCGCTTCGGCGGGCATCGGCTTCGCCGTGCCGGTGGATATCGTCAACGAGATTGTGCCCGATCTCATTCGCGACGGGCGCGTCGACCGCCCGGGATTGGGAGTTCATCTGCGGGATGCGACGGCGGCGGACTACCGGCGTCGCGGGCTGTTGCCCGAGATCGAGGGGGCGTACGTGCATGAGGTCGTCGAGGGACTGCCGGCCGACCGGGCGGGCCTTCTCGGGACGCGACGCGGACCGGCGGGGCGATTGATTCCGGGCGACCTCATCACGGCGATCGACGGCGAACCCATTCGCAATGCGGCCGAGTTGATTCTGGCCCTCAAAAGCCGCAAGGTGGGAGAGAGCGTGATGCTGGACGTGGTGCGCAGCAGTGCGGCCGGCGAGTACGAGCAGATCGAAGTTGCAGCGACGTTGGCGGCACTGCCGACGCTGGAGCAGTAGCGGCGTTCGTAGTGGCCGGGTTCACCCGGCCGAGGCCGGCTGAAGCCGGCCACTACGAACGATGAATCACTTTCAGATCGGACGGTCTATGCCGGAATCCCCTGCCCCGAAGCCGGAGAAGCAAGACGGCGTGACGGTGCTCGCGCTGGGACCGCGCTATGAAAGCGTCGACGAGCACGTGCTCGACGAGATCCGCGAAGCGACTCTCGAAGCGGCGCGCACGGCCGATCCACCGCGGCTGGTGATCGACCTTTCGCACACCAATTTCTTCGGCAGCGCCTTCATCGAGATTCTGTTCCGCGCCTACAACCGGCTGAACGAGCGGCCCGACGGGCGGTTCGCGATCAGCGGCCTGACGCAATACTGCGCGGAGATCATCCAGGTGACGCACCTCGACCGGCTGTGGTCGGTGTACGGCACGCGCGAGGAAGCGGTCGCGGCGCTGAAGAACGGATGACCGGACCGGCCGTTCGTAGTGACCGCCTTCAGGCGGGTTCGTTCCAAGGACCGCCTGAAGGCGGTCACTACAAGCGTCACTTCGCTGGGTAGAACGATTCGCAGACGGCGTCGACGAATTCGTCGCCATCGGCGTCGTCGACGCGGAAACTCACTTCGGGACCATCGATATCCACCACGGTAATCGTGCGATTGCCGATCACCAGCACGTCGCCGACCGACAGCTCGAGTTCGTACTCTTGCACTGCCTTCCTCCGTGCGGCGGGATAGGAAAAGCGCGGCCGAAGGGCCGTGTGAGAGGCGCGAGAATCAAGTCGGGACTATACCACCGACGAGCGTTTCTGGCAAACCGAATGGACCCGCTGCGTTTCCATCCGATTTTGAAGCGCAGCCGCTGGGGTGGACGGCGCCTGGCGGTCGTGCTGGCCAAGCCCTTGGGGCCGCAGCGGGACTACGCCGAAAGCTGGGAAATCGCCGATCGCGGCGACGATCAAAGCGTCGTACGCGGCGGCGAATACGACGGTTGGACGCTGGCGCGGCTCGTCCGCGAACGGAATGTGGAACTCTTCGGCAGGCACGCGGGGCGATTGCAGTTTCCCCTGCTGGTGAAGTACCTCGATGCGTGCGACCGCCTCAGCGTGCAGGTGCATCCGAACGACGAACAGGCGCGGCGCTTCGATCCGCACGAACGCGGCAAGACCGAAGCGTGGGTCGTGCTGGAGGCCGAACCGGGCAGCCGCGTGTACGCGGGCCTGAAGGACGGCGTCGATCGCGAGCAGCTCCAACAGCACGTAAAAGCCGGCAGTCTCGAACAGTGCCTGCACGAGTTTGAAGTTTTTCCAGGCGACTGCGTCTTCGTTCCGGCGGGAACAGTGCACGCGATTGGCGAGGGCATCCTGCTGGCGGAGGTCCAGCAATCGAGCGACATTACGTTCCGGCTCGACGACTGGGGCCGCCTCGGCGCCGATGGCAAGCCCCGCCCGCTGCACGTGGCGGAGGCGCTCGACTGCATCGACTTCACCCGCGGCCAGATTGATCCGGCGCGTCCGCGGATGATCGACGAGCGGTCCGAGCGCCGCATCGAAGAGCTCGTGCACTGCGAGCACTTCGTCTTGCGTCGCATCACGATTCACCAGCCGATGACGATCGAGACTGGCGGTCGCTTTCACGTCCTAACGTGCCTGCACGGCGGCGCGACGTGGCGTTCCGGACACTCCAGCGGCGCCCTGCGCCGCGGCGAAACACTGCTGGTGCCGGCCGCGGCGGCTGGCATCGCACTTGCGCCCGGTGACGAGACCGCACTGCTGGATGCATTTCTTCCGTGAATCCTGGCCTCCACCGCCGAAATTGGATGATAGAGCGCGGCCGCACGACATCACTCAGTCGGCGCGGCCATGTTCGCTGCGGCGTTGCTCGCATGCCACCAAGCATTCGCTTCGCGCTCCGTCCAGCGGCCGGCGGCGGCGCAGGATGTGAGTACGGCGCGGAGTTCGGCGGCGGTCTGGTAGCGGTCGGCGGGGCGCTTGGACAGGCATTTCAGGATCACCGCTTCCAGGTCGGCGGGGACCTCGGGGTTGAGCTTGGAGGGTGGCGTGGCTTCGTCGCGGGCGTGGGCGATCATCACTTGCAGCGGGTTGGTGCCCATGAACGGCGGGCGGGCGGTGACGAGGAAGTAGGCGACGGCGCCCAATGCATAAATGTCGCTGCGCTGGTCGGGGATGGTTTCGCCCGTGGCCTGCTCGGGGGCCATGTAGAGGGGCGAGCCGCTGATGGTGCCTTCCTGCGTGATCTCCAGCGACTGCCCTGCCCCGCCCTGCCCCGGCGCTTTCTGCTGGCGGACGAGGCCGAAGTCCAGCAGCTTGGTCACGTCGTACAGGCCGCCGCGGCGGGCGGCGAAGAGGTTCGCCGGCTTGATGTCGCGGTGGATCAGGCCGATGCCGTGCGCTTCGCTCAACGCGTCGCAGGTCTGCGTGAGGAAGTGGATCGCCCGTTCCGCTGGCAGCGGGCCGTGGCGGCGGACGAGTTGGTCGAGGCTCGCGCCCGGCAAAAACTCCATCACGTAGTAGAACGTGCCGTCTTCGGTGCGGCCGTAGTCGTAGATGTCGATCGAGTTCCAGTGCGAGAGGCGGGCCGCGGTGCGGACTTCGCGCTCGAAGCGGGCCAGGGCCTGCGGATCGCCGTCGTGCTCGGGGCGGATGAGCTTGATGGCGCAGGGCCGCTTCATCAGGCGGTGCTCGGCCAGGTACACCTGGCCCATGCCGCCGCGGCCAATGAGCTTCTTCAGGCGGTACTGGCCCAGCTCGCGGGCGCGGAACGACTCGGCCCGCAGCGTGCTGATGATGTGCGCCCCAGCGACCGAGCCCAGCGCGCTCAGCGACAGCATCAGGAGGTCGTCGCTGACCTGCTCGAAGTCCGCCACACGTGCGGCCAGCCGTTCCACGTCCGGCGAGGTGAGTCGCATCGTCACGTTGAGCGCCGGCGGCACCAGGGCCATGGGCAGCACGACGATGAGCGCCCGCCGCCAGGTGTTGGGGATGAAAATGCCGTAGGCGAGCATCGTGCCCACGAAGTACAGCGTGGTGCTCTTGGCGTGGGCGAGGCCCTCGACGGCGTCGGCCTGGGCGGCGTCGTGCCACATGCGGACCCAGTGCCCATAGCCGAGATACACGACGAGGCCGCCGAACAGCACCAGCTCGAGGCCGCGAAGCTGCTTGAGCGACAGAGCCCGCACGCGCCACAGCACGGCGGCCGCGGCAGCATACACGATGAGGATGAGCCCCAGCACGACCTGTAGGTGCTGCGTCGGCCGGGGCAGGAACAATCCGCGGACGAAGTACGCGGCCAGCGCGATCCACAACAGGACCACGGCGGCCCGCAACCGCACGCGGAGCAGCGCCTCGATTTCACCGGCCAGGCCGGCACGCGGCCCCTGCACCAGCCGCACCGGCGCGCGCGACGCGCCGCCCGAAGGCAAATCGCTGCGGCTCGATTCGGCGACGGGCGAGACGACGGTGGGTGCGAGCGAATCGGTATCGACGTCGAGCTCCGACGCGTCTGGTTCACCGACGTGGATCGTCGAAGGCTGGGGCATTGCTGGAGGGTCGAGAGTCGAGGGTCGAGGGTCGAGAGCCAGAAAAGTCCTTGAAGCGGGGAGCGGCTCCCTGGCCTTCATTCGTGACCGCAGAAGAGCTGGCCGAGCAGGGACGCCACTACTCGTAGATCCCTTCCCTGCCAACGGCGTTATCCGGTAACGAGACGCCGCAATCGGTCGCAACCCCGCGCAGCCGCTGCTCCCATTCATCCCGCGACTCGCTCAAGGGCCCGGGAACTGCCTCGCCCCGGACGAGGTTGAGGAATGCGACCGCATCTTCACGGTCGACGGATGGAAACATCTCCAGGAACTCGTCGAGCGAGTAGCCGTCGTCGAGATAATCGAGCAGCGACTGAGCCGGCACGCGAGTCGCGCGGAAGACGAGCGAGCCGCCCATGACGGCTGGATCCGAGCGAACCGGGCTGTGATTCAGCGTGACCATAATTCAAGGACCTCCCAACTCCTGCCACACGTCGGCCAGTGCGGTTCCGCCCTCTTCGGTTCGCCTGCGTTCACTGCCGCGGTCGTGCGAGTTCGGTTGAATCTAGTCGCATCGTCTCACTCGCCGCGGTTTGCGGCAAGTCCGCCTGCAGCCTCGCCGGGACGAACGCACACACGAGCCATCTGGAACTGTCGGCGGAGTCGCTCCACGAGTCGCGCGGCGTGGTCGCAGGCCCATTCGCACACTTGCCCTGTCCCTCAAGGACCGGGATACTGGCGTGCATCTGAGGGGCAGGCATGTCGAGCGGTGAGGTTGACTCCGGCCTGATCTTCACGGTCGGCCACTCGAATCACGACGAGCAGACGTTTCTCGATCTGCTCGCGGCGCACCGGATCGAGGTGCTGGTCGACGTGCGGTCGCAGCCGTTTTGCGGGTATTCGACACACTTCAATCGCGAGCCGCTCAGGCAGGCGGTGGAGGCGCGGGGCGTGCGATATCTGTTTCTCGGCCGGGAGCTGGGCGGCCGCCCGGAGGGCGACGAGTTCTACGACGACGAAGGCCACGTGCTCTATGGCCGCGTCGCGCAGTCGGAGACATTCGCAAGCGGCATCGAGCGGCTCCAGCGGGGTTCGCGCGAGTATCGTGTTGCCCTCATGTGCAGCGAAGAGAACCCGCGCGTCTGCCACCGGTGGCTGCTGGTGACGCGCGTGCTGCGCGAGCGCGGCCTCGACGTGCGGCACATCCGCGGCGACGGCCGATTGCAGAGCGACGCCGAGCTCGACGCCGAAGACGCCGATCCCGCCGCCCCGAAACAACTCCGCCTGTTCGCCGGGGAGGAACCACCGTGGAGATCTTTACGATCGGTTTCACCAGATCGACGGCGGCCGGCTTCTTCGAGCGATTGAAGCAGGCCGGCATCCGGCGGCTGGTGGACGTGCGGCTGAATAACAGCTCGCAGCTCGCCGGCTTCGCCAAGCGCGACGACCTGGCATACTTTCTGCGCGAGCTGTGCGGGGTGGAGTACATCCACGAGCCGCTGCTGGCCCCCACGCCGGAGATGTTCGAGGCTTACAAGAAGCATCGCGGGGACTGGAATGAGTACGAGCGGCGGTTCCTCGATCTGATGGCGGAGCGAAAAATCGAGGACCATCTGGGACGCGAATTCTTCGCTCCGCCGACGGTCCTGTTGTGCAGCGAGCCGACGGCCGAGTGCTGTCACCGGCGGCTGGTGTTGGAGTACCTCACGGAGAAATGGGGCGGCATCGATGCGGTCCACCTGTAGGGAGGGACGATTCTCAGGGCGAATCGGAGGTTGAAGAGTCATGCGCCTCGCGATCAACCACCTCACCCGGATGCAACCGGGCAACATGTGCGTGGCCGGAATCGATCTCGACACGGGACGTCACGTGCGGCCGGTCTGGGGATCGAACCTGCGGACGAAGAACCTCGTGCGGCACGGCGGGGTGTTCGACATCGCGTGCGTCGTGGAACTCGGCTGGACGCAGTTCTGCGGCGAGCGGCCGCACGTGGAAGACCATCGCTTCAATCCCGAGGACGCCCGCGTGGTCGAGACGCTCCCGGCGGCGCAGTTCTGGCAACTGCTGGAGCGTCACGCCTTTTCGACGCTGACGGAAATCTTCGGTCCCGAGCTGACGCCGCGCGGCGGCCGCGCGTGCGGGATCGATCGCGGCCGGGGGCGGATTTCTCTGGGCTGCCTGCGGCTCTCCGGCGAGGCATTCCTGTACGTCGGCCGCCGCGCCGGCAAACCGCACAAGGTGCGGCTGGCGTTCAGCGACGGCTGCTTCGACGTGGACGTGGGCGTGACGGACATCCGCCTCTACGGCCCCGACCACGTGACGCCCGACGTCGAACTGGTAAAGCGGACCGCCGAGCGGCTGAAGAACGCCGGCCACGTCATCCTCAGCGTCGGCCTGACACGGGCTTTCACGTCGTCTGACGACTCCCCGCCGCTGCACTGGCTGCAGGTCAACAACCTGCACTTCGCCGACGAGCCCTGCTGGCAGCTTGGCTGACGCAATCTCATTCATCGAGCGGCGGCCCTCGCTTCGATTGTCGTTTCTCCCATTCTTCCTTCGTGGCGTGCTCGTAGCTGCCGTCGCGTCCGATGATGATTTCCCAGTGCTTGTCCATGAGCAGAGGTTCGTCCGTGTCAGCAAATACTGAAGCGAACCACTCGTTCTCGCCGAAGCCGGTAACGAAGACCTTGATTGAATAAAGATCCGCAAGCATCCCCAGGTGCTCGCGCATTGCCTTCCGAGCAAGGTCTTTTGGAACGCGCGTAGGGCTGAGGTACACGACAAGCAAGATGGCCGACAATGAGAGAACAGCGATCACTGCGATCCCGCCAAAGAGGATGTACAAGGCACGATTCGCCCTGGTCTCCTTGCGTTGCTGCTTCTGAATGTACTTCGCGCGCCGTTGATTTGGCACGACAAGGGTCTGCCCGCATTCGCAGCATTCGCCGATCGTCTCGCTAGTCAACGCCACAAAGCGGTTTACCGTCCCACAAAAGGGGCAGTCAACTTGTGTTTCCATTGCGGTGTAGCCCTTGTGCCGTGGCATCGAAGACAAAAGCACCCATCTTCACCGGCGCGTGTTTGCCGGTAAATCGGCGGCATCCCGGCGAGCAGCTCAAGCTTGAGAGTCTCGTCCGCATGGTAGCAGGGCCGACCTTTCGGTTGTTCTCGTCTCACGTCTCATGCTATGAAGTCGGGAATCTCATCGATGAGCACAGTAGTGGGCACGCCCAATTCTGCGCAGACGCGCTGCCAAGTTGTTACGCCTATGAATGCTTTCGCAAGTTCGTCGCGCTCGGGCTGGCTGCGGTGCGGCAGGCTCGACGCGAGAACGTCTGGCGATACCGTGGCAGCGGCAGCCGTCAACCAAGCTGGGGGCACTAGGCACGAATCGGGCGGTTCTCCTTCGACAATAAAGAAGCCCAGGACCGCCTTCGAGCCGCGCACCTCAAAGGCTGCGTCGATGTGCCGAAGCATTTGGTGGCGAACGGGCATCCACTTGGTGTGTGTTGTCGGACCGCTTTCAGTTCGTTTTCCCTCGACCACAACAAGGAAGTCATCAGTGGCGAGGTAAATGTCCGGCTGAGACGGGCCCTCGAGGACATACCACACTTTGCTCCGCAGAGCCGATTGATCCAAGTAGCCGAGTGCCTCGTGTATGGTGTCGCGGTCTCGCAACGAGAGCGCGGCCCGTTTGCGTCCGGTCTCGCTGTCAGAGAAGGCATCCTTCGGCTGAGGAGGCAGGTGCTCGACAAGCCATCTCAGGAGATCCCGTGGAGGTTTGAGTTTCTGCTCGCGCGGTGCCCAACGGTGCTGCGTCAAGGGACTGCACCGCGCGATGGATTGCCGGCTCACACCACTGGGCATTGCGAGGAGTTGCGCCAGCCAGGAGCCTCCAGTGGAGTCATGCTCAAGCAGGTAATCAAAGACCGGCTTTACGCGAGTGAGAGAAGAGTCGCGCTTTCCCATCTTGGTCTCTCCACCTTCCCCCGGTAGAGCGGATGAGTTGGGCCCATGCGCTCGACGGGCTTCGATTCTAACACACGGCACCAGCGGGTCCAACGAGTCTCATGCGGGCACCAGTTGCTCTTCTCGCTCTTGCAAGCGCTCGGCCGCGCAGGCGAGGGCTTCGTCAAGGTCTTCCGCTCGTGGCAGGAATACGCCTGCAAAATGCGCTCGCGAGTCTGGCCCGTGGCGAGTAGGCTACGACGGTGTCCAACGTGACGCGGAGACAGCGTGCGCGGCTTGGCCCCATCACGCAGGGGTCTTCTGTGATGCGCGTGAACAGCGTGAACTGTCTCTGAGGGCATACCGCTCACGCCGGGACCTCGACGTAGTCGACGGTGCTCGATGGCTCCGGCACGTCTAGGGCGTCTTCGCGCAGACCTTGGACGTGAATTCCGATGGCCTCCCGCAAACGCTGCTCGGTCTCTTCGACAGTTCGCCCCGTCGCAACGCAGCCCGGGAGATCCGGAACATAGGCTGAGTAGTTCGAGTCGGCCTTCGTACGACGATTGCGTAACGCTTCATGGCAGCGCGACCTGAAGCCGGGAGCCTGGACAGTCATTTACTTGACGGCCCGGATCGAAGATCTGCGAAGTCGAAGCGGGGATGCTTTCGTCGAGGACGCCCGCATCGTGTCCGCCCCGGACCAATCGCACGAATTCTACGACATCTTCACGGTCGGGGGGGCGGACTGGACTGTGGCTGAGAGCCGTCAGGCTCAGAGCTGGTTGATCAGTTCCAACGTCGAGTCCACCTGCTCGTCGACGCGCAGCGCGACTCGTCGCGCGAGATGGTACAACTCGAACAACGAAGATTGCGGGGTGCTGTCGACGTGCTCGATCAGGACCTTTCCTTCCGCACCGCCGCGCACCGTCAGCCGTACTTCGGGACGAGTGTCGACGATCGAGGTGCCGAGATCACTGAACCCGTACCCCGTTCCCGCGGGTCGTTC
>JAHWKJ010000713.1 GCA_019347905.1 Planctomycetota bacterium | reverse complement strand
TCGTGCACGGCATCGAAGTCGGCCACGTCTTCAAGCTGGGGACGAAGTACAGCGACTCGCTGGGCGCGATGTTCCTCGACGAGAAGGAAGAGCGGCACCCGATCATCATGGGTTGCTACGGCATCGGCGTGAACCGCATCATCGCGGGGCTGGCGGAGACGTCGCACGACGAGAACGGCCTCATCTGGCCGCTGGCGATCGCCCCGTATTCGGTGCTGGTCATTCCGCTGAACATGGACGATGCAGACGTGCTGGCAACGGCGCAGCGGTTTTACAATGAACTGACGGCGGCGGGCGTCGATTGCCTGTACGATGACCGCGAGGCCCGCCCGGGCTTCAAGTTCAAGGACGCCGATCTTGTAGGCATCCCACTGCGGATCGTCGTCGGCGCGCGGGGCCTCGCTGAAGGTCAGGTCGAAGTGAAGTGGCGGACCGAAGCCTCTCCGCAGAAGGTCGCCCTCGACGATGCCGTGCGCAAAGTGCAGGAGCTTTTGGACGAACGCCGTCAGGCGGAAGCCGCCCGTTTGCCGGAATAACAATGCGCGGCTAACACCCGCGAGCAACCGGCGACTACCACGAAAGACACGAAATGTCGCCAAAATGTACGAGCTGGATTCGCCCCGAAGGGGCAAAACTCGACAGCCCGGGCATCGCCCCGGGCTTTCGGGTTCTTCGACACCGCGGCGGCCAAATGACGGTATGAGCAAAGTAGACGACCGGTCTACTTTCTCGCCGCCAACACCGACGTCACAACATCATGGCCGCTCCCAATCCATCGCGCCCGTGGCTGAACCGCGCGGCCTCATTGGCGTGCCTCGCCGCGCTGGCCCTCTCGCAGCCAGGCGCGTGGGCGGAATTCGGACCGCTGCCCGACGACGAACGCGCAGCCATCGACCGCCGCGCTCTCGACGAACCCGATGGACCGGCAACGGAAATCGCCGGCCCGTTCTTCGGTGGCATTACCGGCTGGGCCGTCAGCCGCGCGCCGCTGCCGGACGATGAGGAACTCCGCCGCGCCCGCGAGGCCTACGAAGCTCTCACCCGCGAGCGGCGCATCGCGCCGACGCCCGCCGCGGCCGCCGGTGTGCTGAAGACGCTCACCGCCGAAGTGCCCGCCTCACTCCAGCCGCGACCGCTCGGCTTCACGCTCACGGTCGTCGAAGACGCCCGGCAGCCGGCCTTCACCCTGGGTGCGGGCTATCTGGTGATCTCCCAAGATCTCGTCGAGTCGCTGCTGTTGGGCGCCCGTGCCGGCCGCGACCGGCTGGCGTTCGTACTGGCTCACGAAATGGGACACAATGCCCGCGGACACTGCCGCCGCGGCTATCATCTGCTGGCGCTCCAGGAGGCCGCCCGCGATGGCGCTCTCCGCGAAGCCGATGCCGAGGGAGTGCGAGCGCTGGCCGACGCCGCCGTCGACACGTCGGGCAGCTACATCTCGTTCATCTACGGCCGCCGGCAGGATTACGAAGCCGACCTGTTTGCCGTCCACCTCTGCCGCAACGCCGGCTTCGACGTCGAGAACGGCCTCGACGTGCTGCGCCGGGCGGCTGAAGCAGAGCTTGCCGGCGAAACAGCCGGCGGTCGCGCCGCGGGCATCGTCGCCCGCGGTGCACCGGCGCTGGAGCGATTGAAACACCTGCGGCAGGAACTGGACGGCGTGCTGGACGGACCTTCGCTGGGCCTCATGCGCTTCGATCCCCAGACGCAGCAGTTCGTGCCTGCGGAGGACGATTCCGTTCCGGAAGGTCGCCGCGCCGTGGTGCTGGTGCATGGCATCGGATCGAGCCTCGCGAAGCTCGTCGCGATGGCGAAGCATCTCGCCGAGCAGAGTGACGAAGACGGTCCGGTGCTTCTCGGCTTTCAATGGACCGGCGATGCGAGCCTCGCGCGGATGGGGCGAGCCCTGCGAAATGAAATCGAGCGCGTCGTGGCTTCGCCCGAGCAGGCCGACTTCGTCTGCCACAGCGCCGGTGGCCTCGTCTTCCGCTGGTATGCTGAGGTGGAGGAACGGCCGTTTTCGCGGGCAATCTTTCTGGGCACGCCGCACGGCGGCTCCGACCTCGCGCGGCTGCGGTATCTGCTCGAAGTGCAGCAGTTTGTGGGCGACGTTCGGCTGGGATTTTTGAAGGCGATCGAAAACACCGTCGCCGACGGCGACGGCCAGATCGGCCACGATCTGGCGGTCGACAGCTTGTTTCTTGCGCGCCTCAACCGGGGGCGGCCCGACGTGAGCCGCTACTACGTGTTCCGCGGCCGGCGGTTCGGGCCGCTCAAAGCAGTGCTTCTCGGAGCTTCTTCGCGAGCATTGCAGGAGGCGCTGGAGCGCGTGGCCCCGCGGACGATCGCAGCCGGACCGTTCCGCAAGAACACCGAGGCGTGGATTGAAAAGCTGCGGCTGCCGCGAGAAGTTCTGGACGGCGACCTCGCCGTCACGCTCGACAGCGCCACGCTGGAGGGCGTCGAGCACGTCGAGACGCTCGAGGCCGGCCACCACGAGTTGCAGGAGCACCCGCAGGTGATCGAGGGCGTCGCGAAGATCGTCCTCGAGCCGTAGCGAGATCTTAGGCGTTTAGCCACACTCGCCGTAGTGCAAGCTGCCAGCTTGCCTCGTTGTCGGAGCGGCACAAGCTGGCAG
>JAHWKJ010000712.1 GCA_019347905.1 Planctomycetota bacterium | reverse complement strand
GGCCGGCGGGCACGTGAGCTTCCAGCACGACGTTCGTGGCCGCGCCCGTGCCGGGGTTCGACACCAGCACGATCTGCGACGCCGGATCGCCGAGCATCACCTGCTTCGGTCCCTGCACCGCGACCTTCAGCATCGGCTCTTCCACCGTGAAGGCGGCGCCTGCCGTGCCGGTGAACCGCACGTGCGCGGTCGTTGCGATGTCTCCGCGGCGGCTGGGAATCATCTTGATCTGAATCGCCTGCTCGGCCCCGGGTTCGAGCGTGCCGAAACGCCACGCCAGCCGTCCCACACTGTCGGCCGGCCGCGGCTCGGCATCGGTCAGCCGCACCGATTCCGGGAAGAATGCTTCCACGATGACGTCGGCAGCGGGCACCTTGCCGCTGTTCGTCACGATCAGGGCGCAGGCGCATTCGCGGCCGACGAGCACATCGCTGCGCTTCTCCCACCGCAGCGTCACGCTCGGCGTCTGCGGACCTTCGGCGGCGGCCGGAATCGCCCCAGCGGCGGTGCCGGCGCTGGCGCCAAACGGATCCGGCTCGGCGGATGTCTCCTCCATGCCCTCGGCAGCGGGGGCGTGGCTCGACGCGTCGAAGCTGTCCTCGGCCTGGGCCGTGCGGGTGAAGCGGCGGAACGGCGCCGCGGACTCACTCGCACCGAAGCCGGCATCGTCGAGCGCGGGTTCCAGATCCTGCCGCCGGCGCACAGGTTCGAAGTCCATCGGCAGGGCTTCTTCAGGCTCGGCAGGCGCCGGAAGTTCGTCGATCGACGGCGGCACAAAGGCGCGCGGCTCCGGCGCAGTTTCCGCCATCGGACGGCGGCGAGGCTCGATGTCGAAGCCACGCATCGGACGCACGTCGCTGGGCATCGGCGGCGCCGGCGCCACGTAATCGGCACGGACTGTACCGCCGGCTGCGGTCTCGGCCGGCAGCGCCCCAGGCACTGACACCGGTGCCGAACGCGGCCGTTCCAGCGGAGCCGGAGCTTCCAGTCCCGTCTGCTGGATGACGCCGCTTTCCGGAGGAACGAAGGATTCGATCGTCGGTGCAGCAGCATGGGGGCGTGGCGCACTTTGCGAGACGGCTCGTCCCGTGGCGGACGGAGTCTGATCCGCCGACGTCGTGGCGGTGCGCGGCTTATTGCCGAACAGTTCGCGGTAGTAATTCTGGATTCCCGGCGTGCGGCTGGGGGCTGTCCCGGTCGCGGCCGGCCGCGAGGCCGCCGTTGGGGCCGCGATGGTCCGCGAGGCCGCATAAGGCTCGGCCGCGCCGCCGCTGACATAGCCGGGGTGATTCTGCGCGTCCGTGGCGTCTTCAGCCGTGCCCGCCTTCCAGACGAGTCCGACCGTGACGACGATTCCCAGCATCCATGCTCCGCGTACCATGTCCCGGGCTCCTTTGCGACCGGCCGCTCGTGCACACCCCATTCGTACCTCGTACCAGGTACCGGGTACGAGGTACCCAGTACGAGGTCCGGGAGGCCCGACCGCCGTTCCCAACTTTCGCCGCGGCTGCCCAACGTGGACGGCGGCGCTCGACGAGACGGGGCCTGTCAAGAGGTATCGGTCGTTCCGGCGGTGCCGCGTGAGACAATCGTGCCGGTTGTTACGGCCAGACGACGCGGCAGCCGGGGACGGCGGCCTCAAAGTCGCTCTTGCCGGCCTCGGTGACGCGCGTCTCTCGCAGCGTCAACTGGCCCAGCCCGGTGAGCGACTTGAGCGGCTCCACGCCCGCGTCCGTGACGCGGGTGCCCTGCAGATTCAAGAGCGAAAGGTTCCTGAGCCTGGTGAGATGCGGCATGCCATCGTCGGTGACGCGGGTCTTCAACAGATCGAGCACCTTGAGCGCCTTGAGGTCCCGCACGTGCACGAGGGCCTTGTCGGAAACTGACGACTCGCCCAGGTAAAGCTGCTCCAGCTCGCCCAGCGACGCAATGCGGGCGAAGCCGTTGTCCGAGATCATCTTCACGCCGCGGAAGTCGATGCGGCGGATGTGGAACTTGCCATCGGGAAGCTGATCGGCCGCGGTCACTTCGCGGGATGCGTCGCCGACGACGACAATCAGCTTTCCGCCCCGCCCGAGCACCCAGTGGGCGGTTTCGCGGGGCGTGGGCTGATCCGGGGGCGGATCCTCGTCTCGACGGCCGTTGGCGCTGGGTGCGATCGAAGCGGCTGCGGGTCCGCCGGCAGACTGCACCTCGATCGTTGCGCCTTCGTCGAGCTGCAGGCGTGCGACTTCCTTGCCCTCGCGGTTGCGGACGATCACGATGACCGCCGCCACGGCAGCCAGCACGAGCGAGGCCATCGCAATGAGGGTGCGCCGAGAAGGCGTCCGCCCTCGCCGTCCGGGTGCGGCCTCGGGCGCGGCCGATTGCGAGCCGTCGTACAAGACGGTCGTTCCGAGGCCGCCGCGGCCAAGCCGCTGCGCCGACGGCGGATTCGTCAACCCGTTGGGGAAGCTGGTATCGTCGCTGGCGTCTTCCGCAACAACGGCGGCCGCCAGCGAGGGCCCGCCCGCCGCTCCCTCAATCGACCGCACGTGTTCGAGCGCCCGGATGACATCGGTCATGGACTGGAACCGCTCGTCGGGGTTCTTGGCAACCATGCGGCTGTAAACGGCTTCGAGTTCCGGCGGGACGTCCGGCCG
>JAHWKJ010000171.1 GCA_019347905.1 Planctomycetota bacterium | reverse complement strand
AGGGCCGTGCGATTCGAAGGGACCGAGCAAGTGTCCGTAGGTCTCGGTCTCGTCCATCCGCAAGGGTCCGTAACTGGCCGTGCGCTCGATGATGCGGTTCGGCCGGCCGTCGCTCGATGGCGAGAACGGACTGACCATGTACACGCAATTCGCAGACAGCCACAGCACATTCACGCCCGCGTCAATCGCCGCCTCGACGGCGCGGTACTGCCGCAGGTCCCAGTACTCGTCGTGGCCGACGCTCACGAAGCACTTCGCCCGCGTCACCTGTTTCGCATCCAGCACGTCGCTGTTGCTGCAGTACGTGACGTCGTAGCCCTCGCGTTCCAGCCAGTACAGGAGCGGGTATTCCCACAACAGGAATTCGCCCGAGCCGATGCTCAAGGGGTGGTCGAAGATCTGGCAGTACTTGCCGTAGGGCCGATCGAAGCTGACGGCGACGCCCGCGCTGTGCGCCCCGCCGGGGTGCGTGTACAGCGATTCGTTCTCCGGCCAGCGGTTGTAGGCCTGCCAGGTGTTGTCCGAACACTGGAACAGCACATCCGCCGGCCGCTCGTCGCGGACGATGAACACGACGTAGCTCTGCCAGTACGGCTCGTGGCCCTCGGGCACGGTCGTCAATCGCCCGAGGTACACGCCGCTCGGCCAGTCGTCCGGAATGGTGAATTCGACGGACGGTTCCCAGCGTCACTCGCGCAGCCGCTTCTCGCCGATGTCGGGAACGCTCTGCGTGCGGCCGGGCAGCGGACCGAAGGAGCGCATCAGCCGCGCGCCCGCGCCGCCGTAAAAGCCCATGCGAAAGACTTCGAGCGTAAACAGCCGCGCCGGTTCGGTGCTGACGTGGATGGACAGCGTTTTGCCCGCGGCAACCGATTGCTTCGAGCAGTAGCCCTCGACGAGCGACGTGCGGTAGTTGCCGCGGTTGACGCGGACCCGCGTGAGCTGCCAATCGGGCGTGCCCGGGCGGGCGTTCTCGCGGTGGATGAGGTCGGCGGCCGCGCTCGCGGCCCTTGCATCGACCCCCCCTGGCCCCCCCTTAGTAAGGGGGGGAACGGAGGAGTCGCCAATCTGGGGGGGGACCAGCGGATCAGCCGCGGCGAGCGGACCGGCAGCCAGTCCGGCCGCCGCAGCCGCCTTGAGCAGGTCGCGCCGATTGAACTGTGTTGTCATGGATGACCATAACCTCTCTGCCAAACACGATGCCGGTCCCTCCCAGTGGCCGCACAACCAATGGCCTCAGCCGGCTCGGCTCACCCGGCGGCTGACGCCGCTCGGCTCGCAGGTCGCGCGGGTGCCAAAGCGAGCTCCAGGCGGTCCAGGTCCTGGCGCAGGGCCTCTTCCATGCTTCGATCGAGGGGCCGCTCGCCGAATCGGACCGAGTAGAAGACTTCGACGAGGCGCTGCGGCAGGTCGCTCAGCCCCGCCGCGGCCAGTTGCGGGGCAAGCTGCCGCCTGGCAAAGAGCGCGAACTCCCGTTGCGTGTCAGAGTCGCCGCGCGTCAGTCCCTGCCGCCGGCACAGCCGTTGGAACCGGTCGTAGAACTCCACGTACAGGCCCCGCCGTTCGACGCGTTTCCGCATGCGGGTCCAGACGCGGCGGATGAGCCGGCTCGTGCGGCGCACGGCCCAGACCAGAGCGGCCCCCAGCGTCAAGAGGGCGAACGAGACCAGGCCCCCCTGCCAACTGATCCAGCGTTCGGGAGAGGACAAAAACCGCCGTCCCGACGCCAGCAGCGATGAGGCCTTTTCGCGATCGCCGCGGGCCGCCTCCCACACGTCGCTCATCGCGTCTTTGAGGGGGCGGTAGAAGGTCTGCTGTTGCCGCGCGAAGTTCATATTGACGACGTAGCGCGTCCACGATTGCGAAACCACGTCGACCAGGTCGGCCAGTGAGTGAATGCCCGGCGCCATCCGCTCGATGGTTTCCGAACGTTCTGCCGCCGGAGTAGGGTCCATGACAGTCCAGCCGCCGTCAATCCACGCCTCGACCCACGCATGGGCGTGGCGGTGCTGGACTTCAAAGCTGCCGTCAGTTTGCAGTTCGCCGCCCTTGAAGCCATTGACCAGCCGGGCGGGGATGCCCACCTCGCGCAGCATCAGGGCCAGCGCGGAAGCAAAGTATTCGCAGTGCCCCTGGCGTCTGAAGAACAGAAAGTCCTCGATCGGATCGACGGAGCGGTTCACGCGGGTCGTATCCAGCGTGTACTGGAAGCGGGCCGAGTCGCCCAGGTGCGCGAGCAGTCGAGCGGCCATCTCGCGCTCGGGCGGATGGTCCGTCTCGCCGTTGTAACCGGCCAGTCTTCGCGCGAGCCGCGACAGGTCGCGAAGATCCCGCGGACGCTGGTCGAACTGCCCGGGGAACAGCACGGGCGGGACGGCCGGCCGCGATGCATTCGCGACGCGCGGCGAGAACGCAACCACCGTCAGCTCCTTCTCGTGACGGCCGCCCCGGGCCAGCACACCGCTGACAGGTTCCAGCCAGGCCGGCGAGGGATAGCCGTCCACGCGGCAGGCCACAACGGGACGCATGGCGAACAGCACGTTCGTTCCCAGGGGTTCAACGGCCACCTCCTGCCGAACGTTCCCCGGACCGGTCGGAGACGCGGGCAGGCGGAGACGCGGCCCCGGCGAGCTTGGCGCTTCCCACCTCCCACGGAACTCGACATAGCGATCCAGAACACCGCCGCGAAACAACGGTTCGTCCATGCCGTGACGCGCGGCCCACGCTGGCACCGAAAGCGCCTGGCCGGTGTCGTTGTCGAACAAGCGGACGCGGAGCACGGGCTCGGCACTCACGAGGATGCGACCGAAATCCCCCAGCTCGACGCGTTCTGAAAATCCGGACCAGCGCATGCCGATCAGCGAGGTATCGTCATCATCCTCGGGTGCCACCCGACCTGCCCACAGCCGCGGAATCATCAGGAAGAACACCAGCCCAATGACCAGCGACGCGCAGCCTGTCAGGAACGTGCCGCCGGCGAAGCGCAGGCGGATCCAGCTCCCGCGGCCGTCGAGATACATCGCCCCGCGCACATCACTGGCGGCCAGAAACGAGAACGGTTCCGCTTTGGCCGGGGCGTCGCCGGCGGCTCGCCGCGAGGCCTCGCCGCTCGGACGCGGCAGCCTCGGCGAAGAATCCGTTCCCACGGCGGTCGGGGTGCCGGCGAATGCGACGTCGAGGGCGGCCTGATACAGCGAGAACGTCGAAAGCGTCCACACCGCCAGAAACAGAAAGGCGACGAGCAGCGCCCCGTACGCTCCGTGCCGTATGAGCACCGAGCCCACCGCGACCTGCAGCACGGCCAGCGCACACATCCACCAGTAATGGCGGGGCGTCTTCCGCTGAAACAGCACCACCCACGACAGGTACACCAGCAGATGCGCCCCCGACAGCAGCCGGGCTTCGATCCCACCCAGCAGCAACTCTCCCAGCGCCACGGAGACGGCGAGGAAACCCAGCACGTTGGCCGCGCGCATCGAAAGCACGTACCGCCCCTGCCGCTCCACGAGCACGTACGCCACGATCACCAGCACAGGCGTGAGCGCCTCGGGCGACGGCCGCGCCTCGGCAACGGCCAGCATCACCCCGGCCAGCGCCGCCAGCAGGTGCACGCTCAGTCGAAAAACGGTATCCAGCCGGCTCATCACAATTCCTGAAAATCTACCGTTTATTTAGCCGCAATGCCGTTCAATGCTTCAGACGAATTGACGGGTGCCACGGGACGCTCGCCATCCCGTGCGAGTTGTCTTGCCGTGTGCGAAAGCTGCATGAAGTCCTGTTACGTGAGCACCGCTCGACACTGGCAGGCAAGCTGCCAGTGCCACCCGGCGTTCAATGCTTCAGACGCGCGTCCCGTTGGGACGCGGCTAAACGGTGAAGTACCGCTCCAGCGCCGAGCGCTCCGTCGAAAATATACGCCTCTCGCCCAGCAGCTCAGACGATGAGCACTCCGCCAGTGCGCGCTCCCATTGCTCGACCCGCCCGAACATCTTGCCCGTGGTGATGAACATCGCCTGCGCGCCCCGCGCCCGCCGTCGGACGGCGAATTCCGCCAAAGGCGCCAGCGCCGCCGCCGACCCCGCCTCGACCTCCGCCAGCCTCGCCAGCAAGGATTCGATGCCCGCCGACGAGGCCGCGGCCTCCCACTCCACGAAGCCGCGCCCCGCAATCCCCAGAGACAGCACGGTTTCCCGCGCCGCGCGCAAACGCTCAACGCCAATCGTCGCGGCGAAGCTCACCGCCAGTTCGACGCGTTCCAGATCGTCATCCGTGGGCCGCTCCGGCAGCCACAGATCGACCAGCAGCGTCAGGTTGCGTTCGCGGCTCTCGTGGAACTCCCGCACCATCAGCGCCCCCTGACGCGCCGACGTCCGCCAGTGGATGGCGCGGGGATTGTCGCCCGGACGGTACTCGCGAATGCGATGGAATTCGTCGTCGAACGTGCCCGGCCGCGACTCCGGCCGATGCACCAACTCGTCGGCTGTCTCGAATTCGCGCCGCCAGGCGGGGGTCAACTGCCCCAGCCGCGGATAGACGAGCAGCTCGTCGGCCGCTGAAACGGTGACGCCGCGCTCCACCAGACCCAGCGGAAACCGCGTCCGCGCCTCCAGAGGGCCGAAGCGGTATCGCCCGCGCCGCATTGGCCGCAAATGGTACTGTCCGCCGCGGCGACTGCGGGGCGGCACGCGGGCCAGCACGACCTCGGCCTCGAGCGATTCCTCGGCATTTTCGATCCGGTCGCAGACGGCAATCAACCACGAAGCCAGCAGCCGCTTGCGGTTCTCGACGACGACATCCACCGCCACCATTTCGCCGCACACGGCTCGCGGCGGAACCGACCGCGCCAGCGCCAGCCGCTTGAGCATCGAGTACGTCACCCAGCCGTTCAAGACGAACGGCCCAATCATCAGCGCCCCGACCAGCATCAGCAGGTTTTCCTGCCCGAGAAACGAGCCGACGAACATGACGATCATCATGGCCAGGTACACCAGGCCCGGTTCGGTGAGCATCCGCCGCGTCTGCAGGCGTCTGGTGGCCAGGGTGGGCATCAGCTTGCCGACGATTTCGCGCAAGCCCCACACGACCAGCACCGCGCCCAGTCCATACAACAGCGCGGACGTGAAGCCATCGACCGTCTCGACGCCCGCCGCGTCGAGCACCGCGAATCCCAGCAGCATCAGAAAGATGCCCAGCCACGACACCGAGACGCGGCGGCTGCGCGACGATTCGCTGCCGTTCTTCCGCCGGCCACGCGAAAGCTGCAGGCCCTCGCCGATAATCTGGACCGCGCCCCACACGACCAGCAATCCGGCGGCACACAGGAACAGCCAGCGTGCGCTGTCGCTGACGCCCTTCGCCAGATGGCCGAATTTGAAATAGACGTACAGCAGGCCGCAGCCGGTCAGTGTGGCCAGGAAGCCCGGCTGCGACATCGCGTGCTGTGAGTCTTTCCAGCTTTTCCTGCGCTCCGGCATGCCGGCACCCGGTTGAACAGGCCGCTGCAGACGAGATCGACGCCATTGCCCATCAGCATAGCTGTGCCAGGGGCGGAGGGACAGCGGCGGGGCCGGACGCGACGACGTGTGCGGCTCGATAACGCGTAGTGCGGATTTCAATCCGCACGACGACGCTCCACCCTTTCCAGTGGTCCATCGCGTTTCGAGGCGCACACACTTGGCCCACCAGCCCCTGCGTGTGCGGCTCGAAGGCTGGCCGTGCGGATTGAAATCCGCACTACGCTCAGGCCGCTCGACCCACGCGAACTTCGGCCTGGTGCAGGCTGTCGCCGGCGTCGTAGCGCGCGAACGGCCCGTTCGGCGCGGGGACGGAGCCGCCATCGCTCGAGTCATAGCGCAGCAGTCGCTCGCCCAGCGCGTCGATTCGCCGGCGAACTTCGTCAGCCGTCCGCTCCATGCCGCAGGAGACGAGCGTGATCACGCCGCAGATCAACAGGAGCTGCCCGAACGACGAGATGATCCATCCCGTGGGCGCATAGCCGGCCTTCGCCGGACCTCCGAAGTAGCCCACCAGCACCAGCGCCGTCCCGCACGTCAGCACGAGCGCGCCGCCGTAGGCCAGAAGCTGGCCCGCCAGTTGAAACCAGTGCATGCCCCGCGGGACGCTCGCTTCCACAGCCGCCTGCACGTCCACCGCGGCGCGCTGCAGGCCGCCGCGATCCGCCGGACCGTCCATCGCCGCGGCGGCCGGCGGTGCCTGTGGCGAACTCCACTCGTTCGCGTCCGGCCGGGCAGCTTTCGGAATCTGCATCTCGCTCCAGTGCGGCCCGGGAACAATCGGCGCGGCCGGCGCCGATGGCGCCGGCTGCGGCGATGGAGGCAGAGCAGCCTGCACGGGCGGCACAGTGGTCGGTTCCTGGGACAACGAGGACTGCTGGGTCGGGAAGCTGTGCCGCGGATCGGCCGGGGCTTCCGCATCCACACGCGCTTCGCGAGCGTCGTTCCCTTCCAGCCACACCGGCCGGGACCAGCGGTCGAGGAGGTCCCGCGCCTGGCGGGCGCTGGCGGCGGCCCGCAGCGCGCCGGCGCCGGGCAGCTCTGCGCCGCAGGCGGCACAGCGGACGCGCGAGTGGTCCGCCGTCACTTCGGCCGCCACGTCAGCCTTACACGATGCGCACCACATGACAGGCTCCGCTCCGGCAGGTCCGCCTCGCCGGGCGATGGAAGATGCTGCTGTGAGAGGGAGAGCCGTCGCCCGAGGCGGGCCACGGAAGGGTGCGGGAGATTACACGAACGCCGCCCTTCAACGCAACCGCTGTTTCGTCCCTGCCCCCGCTGAGGACAGCCTGCGAGCGACGCGCCTTGACCCATGCGTCTATAATGCTTGTCGTGTATCCGGCTGCCGTGGGCAATTCGTCCGGCGATTTTTGACGAGAAAGCGTGCGCATGACCAGCGTGGCCCCGCGACCGCCGCGGACGATTTCCGCCGGAGACAACCCGGAGCCGCCGGGCCGCGGCTCTGTCTCGCGGCGCGTGCTCGTAACGCTCGTGCTGGTGTTGGCAGTGCTGGCCGCGGGGGCGGCATTTTCCGGCTGGCTGGCGTCGTTCAAGCAGCCGCCGCCGCCCAGAGAGCCGCTCGAGAAGATTTACAATGTCGAAGTCTACGAGGTCGAGGCGGCCGACCTCCGCGAGTTCATCTCCGCCTTCGGCACCGCCCGCGCCGACCGGAAAGTGATGCTCGCCGCCCAGGTGGCGGGCCGCGTCGAGCGCGTGCATCCCGGGCTGAAGGTCGGCCTCAAGGTGTCGCCGCCCGAAGTCGCCGTCGGTCCGGAGGGCCGCTCGGTCCGCACCCCCGGCGACGTGCTGGCCGAGATCGATCCTACCACCTACGAGAAGCGTGTCGCTTCCGCCCGCAACAAGCTCGCGGAGGATGACGCCGAGCTCAAGCGGCTGCGGCAGGAGATCGCCAATAACGAGCGGATGCTCAGGCACGTCCGCGAGGATCTGGCCACGATCGAGGCCGAGTACCGGCGGATCAAGGACCTCGCGGACCAGGGCGTGAACACCGCCAGCCAGCTTGCGCGGGCCGCGCTGGAATCCAGCGGGTACCGCGATTCGCTGATCGCCCGCGAGAACGATGCCAAGCTGCTGCCCCTCAAGATCGAGCAGGTCGAGAAGCGCCGTGACAGCCACCAGACGGATCTCGACATCGCCGAGCACGAGCTGAGCCACACCATCGTGCGGCCGCCGTTCGCCGGGACGGTCAGCGACGTGAAGGTGGAGAAGGGCCAGTACGTGCAGCCGGGGACACCGCTGGTCGAGCTCACCGACGACCGCGAAGTCGAGGTGCCGGTCCCCATCACGCTCACGGACTTTTCGCGGCTGGCCGGGTCGATCGGCGGCGAGCATCTCGTGCCGGTCGAGCTGGTCGAGAGTGTGACGGAACCGGCGCGGTGGCGCGGGCGGCTGGTGCGGGTGGCGCCGCAGGCGGATCCGCTCACGCGGACGATCGAGGTGTTCGTGATGGTGGACAACGAATCGCAGCCGGTCCCGCTCAAGCCGGGGGCGTTCGTGCACGCGGCGATTCAGGGACCGGTTCACGACGGGGCCGTGGTGGTTCCGCGCGATGCGATCGTCGGCGGGGTTGTGTTCGTGGTCGACAAAGAGGGATTGGCGCGGCGGCGCACGGTGAACATCGGCCGCACGTTGCAGGCGCTGGCGCTGGTCGAGTCGGGGATCGAGCCGGGCGACCGCGTGGTGCTTACGAACCTCGACGTGTTGCATGAGGGCGCCCGCGTGGTCGAGCAGTCGCGGCAATCGCTCGACGACGTGCTCGCCAGGCAGCGGGTCCGCATTGTGCGCCGGGCCGGCGATGTCGCGGTGCAAGTGAACGCCGCTCCGACAGGCGCATCGCCGCTATCGGCCGGTCGATCCGCCGCCCCCTGACATCGCATTATCGGGGCTGGTAGGATGAGGGGATGAATACCTCGACCACCGATCCGATCCTCGATCCCGTAGCCGCCTGTCTGACGCCGGATGTGGCTCGGCGGATTGTGGACGTCTAGTGCGAAAACGCCATGCCCGTCATTCGCATCGGCAACGCGGCCGGGTTCTGGGGCGACAGCCTAGCGGCGCCGCGGCGGATGGTCGAGAGCACGCGGCTCGATTATCTGACGCTCGAGTACCTCGCCGAGCTGACGATGTCGATCCTCGCGCATCAGCGCGCGAAGAACAACGCGGCCGGCTACGTCACCGATTTTCCCCTTGTGCTCAAGGACCTTGCTCCTGCTCTCGCACGACAGTCCTGGCTGCGGATCGTCACCAATGCCGGCGGGGTCAACCCGCAGGCCTGTGCGGCGGCGGCGGGACTGGTGCTGACGGATGCGGGGCTGGGCGACGTGCGGATCGGCATCGTCGAGGGCGACGAACTGCTCTACGAGCCGGACATTCACAACGTTCGTAGTGGCCGGCTTCAGCCGGCCGCCCGTGAAACGTTCGCCCACCTGGACACCGGCGAGCCCATCGACGCGATCCGCGACCGCATCGTCGCGGCCAACGCGTATCTCGGCGCGGGGGGCATCGTCGAGTCGCTCTCGCAGGGCGCGCGGATCGTCATCACCGGCCGCGTGGCCGACGCCTCGCTGACCGTCGGCCCGGCGGTCTTCGAACACGGCTGGAGCTTCGACGATCTCGACCGGCTCGCCCAGGCGAGCGTCGCAGGACACCTCATCGAGTGCGGAGCGCAGGTCACCGGCGGGATGTTCTCCGGATGGACGCCCGATGTGCGACTGGCGGACATCGGCTATCCGGTCGCCGAGATCGACTCCGACGGCGCCGTCGTCATCACCAAGCCCGAGGGCAGCGGCGGCCAGGTGACGATCGGCACGGTCAGCGAGCAACTGGTGTACGAGATCGGCGACCCGGCGCATTACCTCACGCCCGACGTCGACGTCGACTTCACCGGCGTGCATCTGGCCGACGACGGGCCGGACCGGGTGCGCGTCAGCGGTGCGCGGGGGCATGGCGTGCCGGAGCGGCTGAAGGTCTCGATCGCCTACGACGACGGCTGGATGGCGGACGGCACGCTCGTCATCGCCGGCCCCCAGGCGCTGCTGAAGGCCAGAGCCTGTGCGGATGTCGTGCTGGAGCGGGCGAGGTCCGCGGCCCGAATGCCGGCACGAACCAACGCCGAGTATCTGGGCGCCGGCGAGTGCGTGCCGGGAATACGTCCCCTGGCTGACGATCCGCCGGAAGTCGTCTTGCGATTGTCCGCCCACGATCCATCGCGGGAAGCGGTCGAGCGCTTCGTCCGCGAGCTGGTGCCTCTCGTGACCAGCGGCCCGCCCGGTGTGACCGGCTACGCCGGCGCGCGTCCCAAGCCGCGGCGCGTGCTGGCCTACTGGCCCACGACCATCGCCCGCGAACGCATCGAAACGCACGTGACGGTGCTCCCAGCCACCGATTGGATCCCACATTGATCACTGTAGTGGGCTTCGCAAAGGCGCGCGTCCCGTTGGGACGCGGCTAAACGATTCACCGCTGCCTACTGCCGACTGCCGACTGCCTACCATGTCCCCCACCGTCCCTCTCTCCGAGCTCGCCCACGCCCGTTCGGGCGACAAGGGAAATCACGCAAACATCGGCGTGATCGCCTGCGACCAGACGGCGTTCGAACATCTCGGCCGCGCGCTGACGGCGGAGCGCGTCGCCGAATACTTTGCTGCGCTCGCGCCGAGCGCCGTCGTGCGCTACGAGCTGCCGGGCATCAGAGCGTACAACTTCGTGCTGTTCGACGTGCTCGGCGGCGGAGCGTCACGGTCGCTGCGCATCGACAGCCAGGGAAAGACTCTGGCGGTGACCCTGCTCAAGCTGCCGATCCCGGCCCCTTGAAGGCTCCGACCGGCTTCCGTCAGCCGGCACCCGGCCTCTACAATCGGGCCTGTGCTGCTGACCGAGTTTTGTGCGCGCAGCCCCATCATGGCGCAGGCCCGGATTGTCCCGCTGGAAGATCTTTACGCCGGCGAAGGCGGTCGCATTGTCGAGATCGACGGTGCCGAGGCGGCCGTCCAGCGGCTGGCTGAGATGGGGCTGCGCGCCGGCGTCGCCGTGCGCGTGCTGAAGACCGGCTCCCCGGCTATTCTGGGGCTGGACGACCAGAGACTGAGTTTCCGTCCCGAGGCCGGCACCACCGTGCTTGTGGAAGTCCTGCCCTGATCCGATGCCAGTATCCGCGCGGACCACACACGGTTCGCGCGCGGGTGCCACGGGATGCTCGCCATCCCGTGCGAGCCACCCTGACGTAGGCGAAGGTTCGAGAATCTGCCATGCCCACGCTCGATTCGCTGCGCAAGGGCGAAACCGCCCGCATCCGCGACATCGCCGGTGACGACGCGGTCGCCGTTCGGCTGATGGAGATGGGTCTCACCG
>JAHWKJ010000170.1 GCA_019347905.1 Planctomycetota bacterium | reverse complement strand
GCTATTCTCAAATGTCCCTTCGGGACACAGTCAGGTCACGCTGAACGCGCTATTCGCGAAGTGAAATCCTCATGACGGCATCAGGTTCTCGCCTCATCACGTTCGCTGCTCTGCTTTGTCTCCTGCCGTCGATGCGCCCCGCCGCGGCTGCCGAAGAGCGGCCGCCCAACTTCGTGATCGTATTCGCCGACGATCTCGGTTATGCCGACGTGGGCGTGTACGGTGCGAAGGGCTACGAGACGCCGCACCTCGACCGCATGGCCCGCGAGGGTGCGATGTTCACCGACTTCTACGTGGCGCAGGCGGTGTGCTCGGCGTCGCGGGCGGCGCTGCTCACGGGCTGCTATCCCAATCGCATCGGAATCCTGGGGGCGCTCGGGCCGTCAGCGAACCACGGCATTCACGACAACGAATGGACCATCGCCGAAGTTCTCAAGCCCCGCGGCTACGCCACGGCCATCTACGGCAAGTGGCACCTCGGCCACCATCCGAAGTTTCTGCCGACGCGGCACGGCTTCGATGATTACTTCGGACTGCCGTACTCGAACGACATGTGGCCGTTTCACCCCACGGCCCGCTTTCCGGACCTGCCGCTGATCGACGGCGAAACGATCGTCAATGCAAAGGTGACGCCCGAGGACCAGACGCAACTCACGACGTGGTATACCGAGCGGGCGGTGAAGTTCATCGAACAGCACCAGGACGAGCCGTTCTTCGTGTACCTGCCGCATTCGATGCCGCACGTGCCGCTGTACGTGAGCGACAAGTTTGAGGGCAAAACGGAGCGAGGGCTGTTCGGCGACGTGATTGCGGAGATCGACTGGTCGGTGGGCGAGATTCTGAAGACGCTCGAGCGCCTGGACCTCGATGAGCGGACGCTGGTGATCTTCACGTCGGACAATGGGCCGTGGCTGTCCTACGGCGATCACGCCGGTTCCGCGGGTCCGTTGCGGGAGGGCAAGGGCACGACGTGGGACGGCGGTCAGCGCGAGCCATTCCTCGCCCGCTGGCCGGGCCGCATTCCGGCCGGCAGCGTCTGCGGCGAGGTGGCCGCCACGATCGACCTCCTGCCCACGCTGGCCCACCTCGCGGGCGTGGAGGAATTACCGATGAAGCACGCGATTGACGGCAAAGACATCTGGCCGCTGCTCGCCGGAGAACCCGACGCGAAATCGCCGCATGCGGCGTATTTCTTCTACTGGGGCGGCCACCTGCAGGCGGTGCGGAGCGGCAAGTGGAAGCTGCACTTCCCACACTCGTATCGCAGCCTCAAAGGCGAGGGCGGCACCGGCGGCCGGCCCGCACCCTATGTCGACAAGCAGATCGGTCTGGCCCTCTACAATCTCGAGAAAGACGTCGGCGAAACGACCGACGTCGCCGAGCAGCACCCGGAGGTCGTCGAGCGGCTGAAAGTGCTGGCCGACAAAGCCCGCCGCGACCTGGGCGACACCGCGGGCAAAGTGCAGGGGGAAAACGTCCGGGAACCGGGGCGGCTGTAACGTACCACGAGCGTCCCGCTTGTGCCGAGCAAGCGAGACGCTTGCTCTACGATCCGGTTGTCGCCGCGGACGGCTTCTTGGCCACGTTTTATCGCATGCGCATCGTCGAACTCGCCGCATATCAGGCGCGGATCCCACTCAAGAAGACCATCCGCCACGCATCGCATACGCGAAGCGAGAACGACACATTGATCGTCCGCTGCCGGCTCGATGACGGCACCGAAGGCTGGGGCGAGGGGCTGCCGCGGCCGTACGTCACCGGCGAAACCATCGACACGGCGTTTGAACAGCTCCGCGGCGCGGATCTGCCGCGGCAGCTTGGCGGCACCATCGGCTGTTTGGCGGACGCGATGGCGATGATCGATCGTCTGGAATTGCCGTCAGCCGACGGCGACGCCCGCGGCTGTTTCGGCAACGCCGCCCGCTGCGCGCTGGAGTTGGCCGTGCTGGACGCCGTCGGCCGCCGCGAGGGGCTGCCGCTTTCGCACGTGACGCGGCTCGTCCCGGAGACCGCCGGCATCCGCCGCGCGGCCGACCGTGTACGCTACGGGGCGGTGGTCACGTCAATGGGCCGCATCAAGCAGGCGGCGCACGCGCTCGCCGTCCGCTGCTACGGCTTTGCCGACGCCAAGGTGAAAGTGGGCGTGCCGGAGATCGACGACGGCCGGTCGCTGGCGCGCGTGCGGCGTTACGTCGGCCGGCACGTCGATCTGCGGGTGGACGCCAACGAAGCCTGGAAGTGTGCGGAGCTGGCGGCACAGGTCGCGCCGCTTCTGCCGGCGGGTATCACATCCGTCGAACAGCCGGTCCCGCATGCGGAAGTCGACGGGCTGGCGGCGTTTCGGGGACGGCTGGGCGTGGACCTGATGCTCGACGAATCGCTGTGCAGCCGCCGCGACGCCGAGGCCGCCATCGAGCGCGGGACCTGCGATCTGTTCAACATCCGGCTGTCGAAGTGCGGCGGCTTCGTGCGATCGCTGCGGCTGGCAGCGATCGCGCATCGGGCTGGACTGGGGTATCAGCTCGGCTGCCAGGTCGGCGAGACCGGCATTCTTTCGGCGGCCGGCCGGCACTTCGCCTGCTCGGTGGAAGGCATTCGCTATCTGGAGGGCAGCTACGACCGGCACCTGGTGCGCGAGCCGCTGACGGTGGAAGACCTCACCTTCCGCCGCGGCGGCTGGGCGGCAGCGCTGGAAGGGCCGGGTCTCGGCGTCACGGTGGATCGCGACGCTCTGCGGCGGGTCGCGCGGAGGGAAGAGCGGTGGAGGATGCAGTAGCTTCCGTCTCGACGGAACCCGGACCGAGGAGGACGAAAGTCCGGCACCGGGGACAGTAGGCGTCGGCCCCGTGCCGCTCCAACTGCAGACGGACCACCTGCAGAAGCGCGGAGCGCGCCAGCCCGAGCTTCGGCACGAATCGCTCCCCGCAGCGCGGGCAGGTCATCGTGAGCTGGAAGTGCGGTCCGGTCATGGATTTGTGCGACAGAGCTCCGCTGGTGTGGCGCGCTCACGTCGCGCTCCCTGCGCGCAACGGCAGGCGCCAAAGTAGACAATCGAAATCGAGAGCCAAAACCGGACATGCTTCGGAGAAATTTTTCCAAAAAAGTTGGCTGCTTTTGAACACCTGAATATGTCACACAAACCCGACGCGCAAGCGAGGTCACTTCGGGAGCAATCGGGCTGCCGTTCCCTCGCTTGCGCTTCGGGCTGGTGCGTCACGCGCTGCCATCGAAATCACGCCGCCAAGGCGCTACAATGAAACCACGTCCACCGGGCTGAGGAAAGATGGATGATCCAGGACATCGAGGAACGCACGACACCGGCTGCTGACCGCGTCTCCGTGCAGGTCTACCTCGGGCCGCGCAGCTACGAGATCTTCATCGTCAGCGGTCGCCTGGCGGCGATGCCGCTTTACGTCGTGACCTGGCTGGAAGGACGGGCGGCGGGAAGTCTGACGGCGCGGCGGGCGCTGATTGTCACGGATCGCAACGTCGCCGATTGGTATGCCGCACCGATCCAACGCAGCCTCACCGAGGCCGGCTGGAGGTGTGAATTACATGCCGTCGAGCCGGGCGAGCCGTCGAAAAGCCTGGAGCAGGTCGAGCAGGTTTACGACCGCCTGGTTGCGATGGGGGCCGACCGGCACACGGTCGTGTTGGCGGTGGGAGGCGGTGTCGTGGGCGATCTGGCCGGCTTCGTGGCGGCGACCTATGCGCGGGGGATTCCCTTTGTGCAGGTGCCGACTTCACTGTTGGCGCAGGTCGATAGCGCCGTCGGCGGCAAGGTCGGCGTCAATCACCCGAAGGCCAAGAACCTCATCGGGGCGTTCCATCAACCCATGGGCGTGCTGATCGACACGACCACGCTCGACACGCTGCCGGATCGCGACTATCGCTCGGGGCTGGCGGAAGTCGTCAAGTATGGAATGATCCTCGACGGCGAGTTCTTCGAATTCCTGGAGCAGAACACCGCCGGCGTGCTGGCGCGCGAGGACGCCGTGCTCAGGCGGATCATCGCCCGCTGCTGCCGGCTGAAGGCGGACGTGGTCGAAGAGGACGAACTGGACGAAACGGGCGTGCGCTCGGTGCTCAATTACGGGCACACCTTCGGTCATGCCTTCGAGGCCTTGTGTGGCTATGGGACGCTGATGCACGGCGAGGCGGTCGCCATCGGGATGGTTTGCGCCGCCCGTCTGGCGGCACGGCGAGGCCTGATCGGTCGGGACATCGTCGAGCGACAGCATTCGCTACTGGAAGCGCTCGGAGTCCCCACGCGGTTGCCAAAGGGCGCCGGCGTGGAGCTGGGCGCGGTCCTGGAGCGGATGCGGCTGGATAAGAAGTCCGTCGGAGGACGGCTGGCGTTTGTACTGCCGCGGCGGATCGGCCTCGTGAGCGTGTTCCGAGACGTAGGCGAGGGCGAAGTCCGCGAAGCCCTCGCGGCGGCGCTGTAGGGCGTAGGGTGGGCTGTGCCCACCATCTCATGGTGGGCACAGCCCACCCTACTGTGACTGCGATGACCAGAACTCCGAAACCGGACGCTAGCGCGTGCCGGCTGATTTGCGTTATCGCCGCTTCTATAGCGGCGACGCTTCTGGTGCTTGTTTCGCCTATAGCCGCACAGCCGAATCTGGAGCGGCGCTTTCGGCAGTCGGTCGCGCTGGAGACGTCGAGTGCGGTCGTCAAGAAGCTGAGCGCGGCCGGCGAGTACCTCTCCGACCGGCAGTGGAAGGAAGGGTTCGACATTCTGCAGGAGGTCGCCGCCACTCAGGGCGACACGCTCGTCGAATTGGAGCCGGGCCGGTACGTCAACGCCGCCCGCTATGGGCAACTGCTCATCGCCGCGCTGCCGGCCGAGGGGCTGGCGGCGTATCGTCGGCAGGTGGACGGCGCCGCCCTGCGCTGGCTGCAAGAAGGCCGGCTGCGGCGCGATCCCCGTCCGCTCGTCCGCGTCGTCGAAGAGGCGTTCGCCAGCAGCCATGGCGACGAGGCGCTGTGGCTGCTCGCCCAGTGGGCATGGGACCGGGGCGAACTCGCGCAGGCCCGCGGCTACTGGACTCAGCTCGTTCCGCTCGAGAACGAAGCCGCACCCGCGCCCGGCACCACGCACCCGGTGCTGCGCTATCCCGACGCCGACTTTCCGCAGCCGGACGTGCTCGCCCGCCTGGTGCTGGCGAGCCTGATGGAAGGCGACCTGGCGCAGGCGGGTGAGGAGCTGGGCGTGTTACGCGCGCGGTTTCCTGACGCGCAAGGAGAGCTTGCAGGCCATCGCGGAGGGCTTGCCGAAATCTTGGAAACCCTGCTGGCCGAGGCCCGCGGGTGGAGCTTTCCTGCGCAGCGTGCCAGTGTTTCGACGTTCGCCGTCAATGCCCAGCGCAACGGCATCGTGCCGCAGACGGTCGACGTGGGGGCGAAGCTGTGGTCCGTCGAGCTTCCGCCCTCGCCGTGGCCGCTGCCGGTGCACCGGGCGGCACTGGCCCGCGACGATCCTTTGCGGCTGCATCCGGTCGTATTCGGCGACATGGTGCTCTTGAATGACGGCGAGCGGGTCTATGCATGGAAGCTGAGCGCCCAGCAGCCCACGCCCTACTGGGAGGATTTCGGGGCCGTCATCTATCCTGAGGGCGGGCTGGCGGAGCCGTCTAAAGTGACGCAGACGGCGTTCGGCGTTCCCCAGCACACGACGACCGTGTATCGCGGCCGCCTGTATGCGCGGATGGGTTCGCTGCTGACAGGCGTGCGAAAGGGTGAAATCATCCAGCACAGCTCGCGGATCGTGTGCCTCGATCTCTCCGAGCAAACCCGGGGTAAGCCGCTGTGGGAGGTCCACGCCGACGTGCTGGTGCCCGAGGAGCGCGGCTGGGCCTTTGAAGGCACTCCGGTCGTCGACGGTGGCCGGCTGTACGCGGCGCTCCGGCAAAGCCATCCCGATGCGCGGCTGAGGGTGGCGTGTCTCGACGCCGAAACCGGCGCCCCGCTGTGGATGCGCTACGTCTGCTCAGCGGTCTATGACCTCGGTGCGGGCCGCGACTACATGAGCCATCTGCTCCTCACACTGGGGGAGGGCCTCGCCTTCCTCTCGACCGACCTGGGGGCTGTCGCCGCGCTGGACACAGAGGACGGCAGCATCCGCTGGATCGTGACCTACGAGAGCAAAAGACCGGCGTCGATCGCGGAAGCCAGCGAACACTTGAAGCAGGGCCTGTTGCCCTGCCTGTACACCAGCGGCCGAGTCATCGCGGCGCCCAACGATTCCGAACGCATCCTGTCCATTGATGCCGAGACGGGACTCGTGCAGTGGGAACAGAAGCTTCCCGACCGCATTCGTTACCTGCTGGGCGTCGGGCAGGGCCGCGTGATCGTCAGCGGCGACTCCGTCTGGGGCCTGGATTTGGAAACGGGCGACGTCCGCCCGCCGCGCGGCTGGGGACAGCCGGCACAGCGAGATCCGCAGTTTGCCGGCTACGGCCGGGGACTTTTGGCGGGCGACGTGGTGCTGTGGCCGACGCGGGAGCGGATCCACGTTCTCGACCAGGCGACCGGACAGGCTGTCCGCGCTCCGATCGAGCTGGCGGACCATCCGCGGCTGGAGACCGGCGGGAACCTGGCGATCGCCGGGAACCATCTGCTCGTCGCGCAGGCGAATCGACTGGTCGTTTTCAGCGATACCGGCGGACTGATCGAGCGGAAGCGCCGCGTGGTCCGGACGCTGCCAAATTCGCCGCACGCGAGAGTCGAGCTGGCCGAGGCGCTGGCGTCCGCCGGACGCCTCGAAGAGGCCGTCCGCGAGTACCACTCCGCTCTGCGGCTGGAGAGCGAGAACGGCGGCGATTCCGCTGCCGCCGCGCGTTCGCAGACGCGGCTGTTCGAGCTGCTCGTGCGACTGGGCCGCCGCGCCCTCGACGAGCGCGACCCGGCGACCGCGGCCGCGCGGCTGCAAGAGGCCGTCGCAGCGGCGCCGGATGCTCAATCGCGGCTGAAAGCGACCTGGACGCTCGCCGAGGCCCAACGGGCGCACGGCAAGCACGCCGAAGCCGTCGCGGCGTACCAATCGATCCTGTCCTCCGTTTCCGACCTTCCCCCCCTTACTAAGGGGGGGCCAGGGGGGGTCGCGCCCGGCACTACCGATCCCGACGCCCACAGCCGCGCCCGGGATGAGATCGCGCGTCTGATCGCCGAGCATGGCCGCGACGTGTATGCCCGCTTCGAGGCTCGGGCGGCACAAAGGCTGGACGAGGCACTGAAGGCCGATGATCCTGCGGCCGTCCGCCGCGTGCTCGAGGAATACCCGAACGCCGCCGCACATGAGGCTGCGCAACTCGAGCTCGCACGGCTTTATCGCCGGCGCGGCGATGTCTTCGCGGCCCTGGAGACGGCGGACCGTCTGTTGAGCGAAACGCAGACGCGCGCGCTGACGCGCGAGGCGCATCTCCTTCGCGCCCGGACGTTGGAAGACCGGGGATACCTGCAGGCCGCCGCACAAGCGTGGTCGCGCGCTGCGGCCGCGGATCCCACAGCACCCGTTTCGATTTCCGGCGGCGAGCGTTCGCTGGCTGACGCAGTCCGCGATAAGCTCAGTCGCGACCCATATCGTTCCGCACTTCCGGCGGGTGACGACCGTGAGCCTCCACTGCCGCTCCAGCGACTGTGGGTACACGCCGTCTCGTCGCTCGATGCTCCGCTGTTTCCGGTAGGGACGCCTCCGGCCGCGGATGCGCGGCTCGTCCTGGTGAATGACGACGGCTTGCACGCGTTCGGCGCAGCCGACGGTAGCACGCGCTGGTCGCTGGCGACCGATCAGCCGGTCATCTGGGCCGGCTATCTCGATGCCGCACTGGTGCTCGGCACGCGGCGCGGGCTGCGCGCGGTCGAGCTGGAAAGCGGCCGCACGCTGTGGGAGCAGCGTATGCCATCCGCACGAGAGTCGCCGGCGAGCACCCGTCTGGACTCCGGCGGCCACGGCGGAACGGTCGTTCGATGCGGCATGACCTCCGCGTTGCCGCGTGCAGAAGTGGGTGGTACCACAGAGGACGGCACAGCCCGGCGGTTAGTTCATTTCAACCCGCACGCGGGCGTCACCGCCTGTGACGACTTCGGCCGCATCATCTGGAGCTACAAGCGCCCGGCGGCGAACTTTGACGCGCACTGGTGCTGCGCTTCCGGTCGGATCCTGCTGCGGGATGCGAATTCGGGCCGGCTGATCGTGCTGGCGGCCGGCGACGGGGCCGAGTTGTCGGTGCAGACGGGGGGCGGCGAACCATGGCTCGAAGACCCGGTGCCGATCGGCGGGGAGCGGTTTGCGTTCGTCTCCGGCGGCGGGCGGCGCATTAGCTCGGCCGTTGCCGAGGGGAGCGCCAAAGACGGCTGGACCTACGCAGGCGCCGCCTCGCATGCGAACGCCGATCCCACGCTCGTCTCCGATGGCGAGCGGCTGCTGGCGATTATGGACGGCGACACGCTGCTGCGGATCGACGCCGACACCGGCAACTCGCTGTGGTCGCGGCGGCTGTCCCGCCGCCCCGTGAAGGCGTCACGCCCACTGGTCCATTTGGCGCATGGCACGTTGTACGCGGCGCTCGACGGCGTGCTCGAAGCCATCGACGCCGACGAAGGCGGTTTGCACTGGCGGCGCGTGCTCGGGCCGGCCGGCGAGAACTTCTACGTGCGTCGTACGGGAGACTACATCCTGGCGTGGCCGGCGAAGCCCGACGGCCACGCATTCGTCACCATCCTGCGTGCAGCCGGAGGCGAGCCCGTGCAGGAGTTGCAGTTCGACAGCGCGAACTCCCGGCTCATGGTTCAGCCGCATTGGCGCACGTCAATCGTCTGCGCCGACGAACGCCTCTACGGCCTCGGGCGATTCGTCCCCTGAACGGGGTCAGACCCCTTTGCGGACGAGCGGCACTCCAGTTGGAAAGCGGGTGACCCGCAAAGGGGTCTGACCCCTTCACGTGCTGCGCCGCGGCCGGCACAGTCGACAAGAAATCCAGCCCGTGCCGATCAGCACCAGCGGCACCAGCGCGGTGAGGCACAGCATCGCGGAGTACACGTCGTTGCGGCCGTAGTGCATGAGGCGGTAGAGCATCATCGGCGCCGTGTCCAGGCCGGCGGGGATCAACACGGCCGGAGCCGTCAAATCCCAGTAGCCCCAGTGGCACAAGAGCACCACGGCCCAGAAACGGCCGCGGCCGATCAGCCGCCAGCTTACCGAGGCGGCGGCCGCCTGCCGTTCGACGTCGGGAGCGGCCTCGAGCAGTTCGGCGGCGTGCACCGCTTCCCGCTGCGACGAGGCGCGCAACAGAAGCTGCACCAGCATCGCCCGGGGCACCAGAAACAGCACCAGCGCCAATTCGAGCAACAGCGGCCGGTCATAGAACATCGGCAGCCAGCGCTGAAACACCGCGAGCACGGTGAGGCACAGCACCAGCGATCCCAGAAGTCCCGGCAATGCGACGGATAACGGTGCCAGGAATCTCCAGCCACCCGAACGCTGCAGGCTCCAGCCCAGCGCGACTGCCGCCGCGACCCATGCCACCAGACCAGCATCGAGCGCGAAGACAACCGAGGTTGCCACGGCCCGCCCCAGCGCCGGCTGGCTCCCGAGCGAACCCAGCCCCGACGGCAGATCTTCCAGCACCGTCGCGGCCGGCAACACCACGACCACCAGCAGGGCCGACGCGGCCCACACCCAGGCGATGATGCGGACCGGCCAACGCGGCGGCGCCGGCGGCTTTGCGCGTGCCGCCGGCAGGCGGCCGCCGCGGACGAGCATCGCCAGCACGGGCACGATCACGGCCGCCTCGATCAGCACCGGCAGAACCGCCATCCGCAGCGTTGCGCCGGCGGAGGGTACGAGTTGCTGCGTGTCGTACAGTTTCCCGGTCCAGGTGACCGGCGTCGATGACGTGCCGGCCGTCACCGACATCAACGAGCCGATCTCGAATTCCTGAAAGGCGATCAGAAACACGACCGCGCCGGCCGGCAGCAGCGACCGCGCGTTCCCGGCGAACCACAGTCGCAGTTCCAACGCGGCACGACACACTAGGCCTGCGTCGGCCCGGAGCAACAACCGGCGACAGTGTGCCGCTTCGGCCGAGAGCGGCGGCGGCGGAGCAAAGTACAATACGACGATCCCCGCGGGCACGGCCGTCATCGCCACCACCAGGGAGTAGACCGCCTCGTTCCAGACCGGATGATGAACCAACGACAGCGATGCACCGAACAGCTCGACGCGAAAGTTGGACCACGCATACGCCGGCAGCAGACCCGGCGTAAACAGCGGCGCCAGCAACGCCATCCACAAAAACTGCGGGGCCGCGCTCCACTGTTTAGCCGCGATCCACGCTTTAGCCGCGACTCGACAGAGGAGCGCTCGAGCGCGATGTGGCCACGGCGCGAGAGCGCTCCTCTCCGAGTCGCGGCTAAACGGGGCGTGGCTGAACGTTGCCGACTGGCCGCGCAGCGCTCGGCACAGGACGCACATCACGGGCAGCGCGAACAGGGCAATCGACAGGCTGCGAACGGCCGAGATAGCCGCGGCCTCCGCGAGGCTCATCGCAGCGACTCCGCCGTCAGCCACTCGAGACACCCCCGGCGGGCCTGCACGAGCGCATCCGTCAGCTCGACGCCGTCGGCTGCCCACGCCGCCAGCTCGCGGACTTCCAGCGGCAACTGATCCGGCGCGACCGCACCGAGCGGGATTTGCCGCGCCCTAGAGCGTGCTAGCTTCAATTGCGTCTCGGCCGACAACAGGTACTCGACCAGCCGCTGCGCTTCCGGGAGCCGCTTTGTGCCGCGGATAATGGCCACCGTGTTGGGAATGCAGATCGTGCGGCCGTCTTCGAGGCGAATGGGGACGGCGGCGACCGGCGCGCCTGCATCGCGGGCGACGAAGTAGTC
>JAHWKJ010000711.1 GCA_019347905.1 Planctomycetota bacterium | reverse complement strand
CTCGGCCGCAACCAAATTGAACAGAAGGCAACGGAGATAACGAAGGCTCGGCATCGAGGTATTCAAATCGTTTCTGCTCCGTTTCCTTCGTTTGCTCCTGTTCAAATCCGACCTTCGACCCTTTCGACTTTCGACCCCTTGCTTTGGTGTCGCAGACTCGCTGTCGGTGATTGACCCTATCCGTGCGATCCGTGTGATCCGGGGTCGAATCCGCCGGTGCCGGTCACGCCAGCAGCAGCGAGTTGAACGTGATCCACCGCAGCGTGACGAGCGTCAGCACCAGGCACAGGCACCAGAACGCCGTCTGCGTGCCGCGATAGCGCCGCAGCCGTAGCAGCAGCGCCAGTCCTCCCAGCGTGAACACCAGCTTGAAACCGCCCAGGGCCAGCGGGTGGTCGATGAGCATCTGGCCCAGCGGGTTCATCTCCCAGAAGTTACCGGTCGTCTCGGCCAGGCACGTGCAGGCGAGGTCGAAGACGCTCAACAGGCCGATCAGCACGGCACAGCGGCCGGCGAACCGCAGCGATTCGCCCGAGAGATCCTGCTCGCTCCAGCGGCCTAACTCGGGCCGGTGCGACAGGATCACGGCCAGCGAGGCCGCGATCAGCAACATGCCGATGACGGTCAACACGTACAGAATCCCTTCCGACAGCACGCCCGCCGGGGCCGTGGCCGGGGCACCCGCAACAAGGCCGAACTCCTCCTGAAGCTGCGGCGTGGTCTGGAACGACTCGATCAGCGAGAACCACTGGTTGGACGTGAAGCGCGTCGGGCCGTCCACAAGCAGAGACTGCAGTTTCGCCTCCGGCGTCAAGTCGTCAACGAGGATCTCCATGACCGTCCACGCATCGCCGGAATGGATCAGCCCCACCGTCCCGTCGTGGAACACGATCACAAGCCCATCGTCGGCCATCAACCGCTCGATGCGAGCCTGCAGTTCAAATTCCGGCCGCATGCCTTCGTCAGAGGGGGCCGTCTCCGGATGCCTGCCGCGGATCGAAAACTTCGTGGAGTCGATCGCGACGCCGTCGATCAGCACCTGCTTCCCGCGGGTCGAGACCACGTGGGGCGCGGGCAGGTAACGTCCCTCGACGATGACGTGGCCGAAGTCGAGCGGAAGGCCCTTCAGTTCTTCCGGCGCGATCGCCTGTTCGGCCGCGGGGGTGAAGGCCGCCAGGAACAGGGCCGCAGCCAGTGAGGTCGGCAAGGTAAGTCGACCACGACCGAAAGCCGTCAACATGTGAGCTTTTCCTGGCCCGCGTGCGGTGGCATTGGCGGCCGCTCCCACAGGAGGGCCAGCCGGCTGTTCGCAACACGGGCGGCCGTGGTGCACCCACATCAAACACCGGCTGCCGACGATGGTTTCGCAGAATCGTCAGCAGCGGAAGCCCACCCGTTGCAACCGGTGGGCCCTCACTGGCGCTTCGGGTTAGTGTCCGCCACACCAACCCGAAGCGCCAGCGAGCAGTGTCCGCCATACCAACCCGAAGCGCCAGCGAGGGGCCACCGAAGGCGTTTGACCGGCTTCCGTTCTGGGGCTAGGCTTTTGTGCCCATGTACGACGCCCCCGAATCACGCCCCGCCACCGCCCTCGCCGCCGGGGGCGTCGGCCGTTCTCTCCCGAAGGGGGTGTCCCGCAAAACCTTAGGTGGCGCAGCTTTGCGGGGGATCAGCGAGCTGGAACAGCTCGTGGCCTCGGTCGCCGCGAGCTGGCACGCCTCGCCGTGCCTGCTCCATTCGCGCCGCTGGCACCGCGTCGGCTACCGCCGGCCGGCCGTGCTGACGCCCCTCGCGGACGAGTGCGCGCGCGAGGGCATGTCTTGGGCGATTACTGGCAAAGACATTTCGCTCGGCGGGTTTTCGTTCGTGCACGCCCGCCCCTTGCCGCACCGCTTCGTCGCCGTCACCTTCGTGGCGGGCGTCGAACAGCCTGTGACACTGCTCGTGCGTCTCACCTGGTGCCGCTTCACCCGCGAAGGCCGCTACCAGAGTGGCGGATCCTTCGTGCGGGAAATCGTGCTGGACGATGTGCCGGCCGAAGACTGGCTGCGGCTGCCGCAGGCCTGAAGCCCGCGAGCGCCGGTTTGCGCCGCCCGATCTGATCGGTCACGGCCCCGAGCAGCGGCCCGCCGAGCGCCACCGCGAGACCGGCCAGTCCGATCGCCGTGCTCCATGGACGCGTTCCGGTCGTGTGGTCCGCAGCGACCTGCCGGGTGAAATAGGCGGCAAACAGAAACGTCTGAATGACGGTGGGAAACGCACTGTTCACCCAGTCGTACAGCGCCCAGCAAACGAACTCCCGCCGCGGAGCGGAACCTTCGGACCCGCGGCCTGTTCCCCCGTGGCGGCTGCCCATGTCGATTGAAGCGATCAGCCGTCAGCGGTCAGCTTTCAGCCCGCACCGTCTTCACTTTCCGGCTGTCCGCTGCAAGCTGACTGCTGGAAGCGAACTGCATCATCGCCGACGCCTCCGGTGGCCGAACGACATAGCTCAGCAGCGGCCGCCGCCCCAGCGAGCTGTGAACTCCCAGAAGCCAACGCGGCGGCTGTCTGCTGCAGCAGCTGGTTCGGCGATTCTTCGCCTATCAGCCCGAGGGAAACTGGTTACTTCGCTCTTCCCATTCGACCGCCGATCAACGCCCCGAGGAGAAT
>JAHWKJ010000169.1:3556-10915 GCA_019347905.1 Planctomycetota bacterium | reverse complement strand
ATTACGTTTAGCCGCGGCCCAGCGGGCCGCGCGGCCCGCTGGGCCGCGGCTAAACGTGATTGACTTTCAATGAAGGCAGCCCTCCATGGAACCCATCAAAGACCGGCTGGCCCGCGGCGAAATGGTGCTGGTGATGGGCGTCGGCCGCGTGCTGCACCACAACCTGCTCCAGATCGTGGGCCTTGCCGGCGGCTTTCACGGCGTGTGGTTCGATCACGAGCACACGGGCTTCTCGATCGAGAAGCTGGAAGTGGGAACGCTCGCCGCCCGCAGCGTCGGCCTCGACTGCTTCGTGCGGATCGCGCCCACCGATTACGCGCTGGTTTCGAAATGCCTGGAGGCCGGCGGCAACGGCATCATGGCCGCCCAGGTGTTTTCGGCCGAGCAGGCCGAGCAGATCGTCCGCTGGACGAAGTTCCATCCGCGCGGGGCGCGGGGCCTGAACGTCGGCGGCTGGGACGCGCGGTTCGCCACCATTCCGGTCGCCAAATACTGCGAAGGGGCCAATTGCGATACGCTCGTGGCGATCCAGATCGAGACGCTGCAGGCGGTCGAGGAATGCGACGCGATTGCCGCCATTGACGGCGTGGACCTGTTGTTCGTGGGGCCGTCCGATCTCAGCCAGAGCCTGGGCGTGACAGGCGAATTCTTCCATCCCAAATGTGTCGAGGCGATTGACCGCGTCGCGACCGCCTGCCGGAAGCACGGCAAGCATTGGGGGGCGGTGTGCGTCTCGCCCGAACACGCCGCGCTGCTGCATGAGCGCGGCTGCCGCATGCTGTCTCCCACCAGCGACGTCAAGCTCATCAGCGCCGGGCTGGCCGCGGTGAAGCTCGATTACGGCCGGTACTTCTCGTGACGCACTCGGCCGCCGATTTCCGTCCGACCTCGTCGCTGGCGATGTTGCGCCTGAGGGCCGCAATGCTGGCTTTTGTGCGGCGGTTCTTCGACGAGCGCGGCTACGTCGAGGTCGACACGCCGGCGCTGTCGCGCGATGTGGTGGTGGATGCGTATCTGGAGCCGTTCGTTGTCGAATCGTCTGGTTGGCGTTTAGCCGCGGCCCAGCGGGCCGCGCGGCCCGTTGGGCCGCGGCTAAACGAGACCCACCTGTTCCTCCAGCCTTCCCCCGAATTCCACATGAAGCGGCTGTTGGCCGCCGGCGCCACGGCCATCTATCAAATCGCCCATGCCTTTCGCCACGGCGAAGCCGGCCGGCTGCACAATCCGGAGTTCACGCTCGTGGAATGGTATCGCGTCGGCGACACGCACCACGACCAGATGACAGTGGTCGAAGATCTCACGGCGCAATTTTTCGCCGCCGACGTAGTCCGCGAGCACGTTCCCGCACGCCCCGATCTGCCGCGGCCCTTCGAGCGGATCGCCTACGACGATGCCTTCCGCCGATATGCCGGCACACGCGTGCTCGACCTCTCACCTCGCGAGTTGGCGGCCCTGGCAGCGCGGCACGACATCGCGCCGCCGCCGGGACTCGATGGCGACGACCGCGATGGCTGGCTGAACCTGCTGCTGGCGGAGTTCATCGAGCCGCGGCTGGGCCGCGAGCGGCCGACGTTTCTGTACAACTATCCTGCCAGCCAGGCGGCACTCGCGCGCTTGAATCCGCAAGACCCCCGCACCGCCGAGCGCTTCGAGCTGTACGTGAACGGCATCGAGCTGGCCAATGGCTATCACGAGTTGACCGACGACCAGGAGCTGCGCGATCGCATGCACCGCCAGGCCGAACTGCGCGAGCGTGATGGTCGGCGACGACTGCCGATGGAGAACCGGCTATTGGACGCCATGGAGGCCGGCCTGCCGGCGTGCGCCGGCGTCGCGCTGGGCTTCGACCGCCTGCTGATGCTCGCCGTCGGCGAGGAAACGCTGGCGGAGGTCGTCGCCTTCCCGTTCGAGCGGGCGTAGTTGGTCAGTGGCTCGTTGTCCGGCTCGGGAACAGAATATTCTGATTAGCGGAGATTAGTGCTCATTAGTGTTCCTTCTGCTTTGGTCGCTGTGCCGGAAAGGCCGAAGCCCCGCGGCACATGGAGATGGTGCAGACGGAAGAGGAACACTAATCTCCACTAATCGACACTAATCTAATGATCGATCTCGATGCGTTAGTCTGCTTTGGAACTGCTGCGAAATTCCTGATCGGCCCCCAGGAGAAGTTGTCGTGGCATCGGCCATCGACCAGCATCCATTGCTCACCGGTCTCGCGAAGGGTCTGTCGCCGACTGGAGTCGGCAGCGGTCGGGTGCTTGTGGGAGTTTCAGGCGGACCGGACAGCGTGGCTCTGTTGCGCGGGCTGCTCGTCGTGGCGGAACGGCAGCCGCTCGAACTGTTCGTCGCTCATTTCGACCATGGCTGGCGGCCCGAAAGCCGCGATGACGCCCGCTGGGTCGAAGACCTCTGCTGCCGGTGGTCGGTCCCGTGTTTCACCGGAGAGGCGCGGCGCGGCGGCGAGGGAGCAATTGCTGCCGAATCGGAAGAGGCCGCCCGTAACTCGCGATATGCCTTTCTGCGCGAGACGGCACAAAGCGTGGAAGCCAAATTCATCGCCGTGGCCCATACGGCTGACGATCAGGCCGAAACCGTCCTACACCATATCGTCCGCGGCACCGGTCTGGCGGGGCTTGCGGGCATGCCGCGGCGGCGGCGTCTCGAAGACGGCATCGAGCTCGTGCGTCCGCTGCTCGATGTGCCGCGCGACGTGGTCCACGACTATCTGCAACACATCGGCCAGGACTTCCGCCGCGACGCCACCAACGACGACCGCTCGCGCACCCGCAGCCGCCTCCGCCACGACTTGCTGCCGCTGCTACGATCCGAGTTCAACCCGCAGGTCGACTCCGCGCTGTTGCGGCTGGCCGCGCAGGCGGCGGAGGCTCGTGAGGCCATCGAAGGGTGGGCGCGGCAGGCTCTGGACGAAGCACTCCTCGACCGCAGCGAACACGTCTGCCGGCTGCGGCAACCTCTTCTCGCCGCGCTGCCGCGGCAAGTCCAGCGCGAAGCCCGGAGACTGTTGTGGAGAGAGCAGAATTGGCCGCGTCAGCAGATGGGCCAGCACGAATCGGCACGGCAGACCGACCTCATCGCCGCAGAGCGACCGCCCTTCACACTCCCCGGCAACATCACCGCCACGCGCCGCGGCGAGCTGATTGTGCTGACGCGCGCCTGACGCGGATGACGTGCACTCCTACCACCCGAGCCGCCGCATGCCTTCGAGCTCCTGCTGCCAGTACCGCTCGTCGATTCGGATCAACGGCAGGTTGCGATTGAGCAGTGCGCTTTCGAAGGTCGTCCGATCGACTCCCGCCCAGCGCGTCGCCTCGGGCATCGTCAACTCGCCCGCATCGTACAGCCGGCAGGCAGTCTCCAATCTCGCATCCGCTGCGGAAGAACCGGCATCTGTCACCATTCGTCATCCTCGTCGTCCAACGACAGTTCCTGGGCGACGACTGCGTTCCAGGTGGCCGTCAACGCATCATCCTGCGATAGCGCCTCAAGCCGCTCCGCAACCGCTCCCGATTCCGTCTTCAACTCAGGAAACGTGAGCAGCAGAACCGCCAGGTCCCTCAGGTCTGTAAAGGCCTTCGGCTTCCCGCGGCGGTTGTGATACGACACGACCTTGGAAGCCAGCAGCTCGACCGGCGTGAGCACGAGAATGTCGGCAATGCGTTCGTGTGGCGGCAGGTGTTCCACCGACCGGATATCGACCAGATGCCGGTTTTGCGGCTTTCTCATCTGGTACAGGCGATAGCCTGCTCCGCCGGCGACCTTCCCCACGCGCACGGCGATTTGAAAGCGATCCGCCAGAAACCGGCGCAGCCAATCGGCAAACTCCGTCGCGCTCAGCGCCAGAATTTCCACGTCCTGCGTCATCCGCGGCTCACCCACGTAGGCATTGACCGCCTGCGCCCCGTGCAGCACCGCGTCGTCGCGGCCGCGCAGGTATTCCAGCACCGCGTCGTGAATGCCTGCCAGCGGGATCGGCTCGCCCATCGCGAACTCCCGGAAGGCCAACGCGCCGTCGCCAAACATCGCGGCCCTCACGTAACGGGACGACTCGCGCTCGACGCCAGGCAACGGCCGATCTGTCGGACCGCCTGCCGCAGGCGGTGGGCGTTTTCGACAATCGCCAGCCGCAGGTGTCCCTCGCCTTCTTCGCCGAAGCCGCGGCCCGGGCTGACGGCCACGCCCGCTTCGTCAAGCAGCTTCATGGCGAACTCGATCGAGCCCATCTGCGCCCACGGCTCGGGAATCTTCGCCCACACGAACATGCCGGCCCGCGGAACCTCGAGCTGCCAGCCCAGCCGCGAAAGGCCGTCACACAGCACGTCGCGGCGGCGCTGGTACTCGGCGGCGATGCTCTCCACGGCCGCGTCGCAGTGCCGCATGGCGACTATGGCCGCGATCTGCACGGGCTGGAAGATGCCGTAATCGTAGTAGCCTTTGATCGTCGCCAGGGCCCGCACCATCTGCGCGTTGCCGCAGCAGAAGCCGATCCGCCAGCCGGCCATGCTGTAGCCCTTGCTCATCGTGGTGAACTCGACGCCCACGTCGTGCGAGCCCGGCGCCGCGAGGAAGCTGGGCGCCTTGTAGCCGTCGAAGCAGATGTCGGCATACGCGAAATCGCTGATGACGAGGAAGCGGTGCTCCTTCGCCAGCCGCACAAGCTCCTCGTAAAACTCCGGCTCGACCACCGTCGAACTGGGGTTGTGCGGAAAGTTGACGATTACCACCTTCGGCCGCGGAAACAGGTGCTCGCAGGTGTACGCGATGTTCGAGAGGAACTGCTGCGGATCGCGGCAGTCGAGCGTGATGACGTTGCCCGAAGACAGCATCACCGCGTACACGTGAATGGGAAACGACGGCGCGGGCACAATGGCCGTATCGCCCGCGCCCATCAGGGCCAGGCACATGTGGCTGAAGCCTTCCTTGGAGCCGATGCAGGCCAGCACTTCGGTATCGGGGTCGAGCCGCACGCCGTAGCGCTTCCAGTAGCGGACGGCCACCTCCCGCCGCAGGTTATGGATGCCGCCGGAGACCGAATAGCGGTGATTGCGGGGATCGGCGAGGGCTTCGGCGAGCTTTTCGCTGACCAGCGGGTCGGGCGGATCGGTCGGGTTGCCCATGCCCAGGTCGATCACATCGACGCCGGCCACCCGCTTCTTGTGCTTCAGCTTGTTGATCTTGCCGAACAGGTAGGGCGGCAGCCGCGTGACCCGCTCGGCCACGGGGATCGTGAAGGGATCGTCTTCGAAGGGTGTATCCGATTCGCTGCGCATGGCCGCATTGTACCAGCGCTCATCCGCGTCCCGATAGCAGAACGTTTCACCGCGACTCGACCCTAAAACGTTTAGCCGCGACTCGGCAGAGGTGCGCTGGACCGGGTGACGTGTTGCGTGCGAGAGCGCTCCTCTGGCGAGTTGCGGCTAAACGGTTCAGCGCGGCGCGCCGACGCGCTGTCGGCTCGTTTGCAATTCCGGCCGGATTGGGTACAACAGCTTGCAGTTCGATCGGCGACGCCTTCCCGGCTGGACGGCGGCGTTCTGTTGCACTGTGGGGCCGGCGAGGTTATTGTACACTTGTGCAAAGGCATGCGGCCCCGCCGCGTGCGCATCCGGCTGACATTCTGACGGAGAGTTTCCCTTGGCTGCGACGGAGACGGTCGCGTCCGACCGCAACACCGATTACCTGTACGAGGCGATGTTCCTGCTCGACAGCGGGAAGTTCGCCTCCGATCCTGACGGCATGTCGGGCCAGGTCGTGGAACTGATCGAGAAGGTCGGCGGGAGCGTCGTCGCTCATCGCCCGTGGCAGGACGGCAAGCTGGCCTACGAAGTCAACGGCCACCGCAAGGGCCTGCACTTCGTCGTCATGTTCCGCATGCCCGGCGGCCGCATCACAGATCTCAGCCGCGCCTGCAAGCTCAGCCCGATCGTCATCCGGCACATGGTGATCCACCACCCGCAGGTGCTGTTTGACGCCATGGTCGATGCCATCAACACCGGTCCGCCCGAAGACGACACGTCGGACGAAGGTGGCGAAGCCTCGGCCGAACGCGGCGCCGGCCGCCGCGGGCGACGGCCCGACGACGAATTCGAAGAATAACCGCTCCTCACGCCACGGAGTGTTGCCATGGCCAGCTTCAATCGGGTCATCCTGCTGGGGAACCTCACTCGCGATCCGCAGGTGCGCTACACGCCCAGCGGCACCGCCGTTGCCGATATCGGACTCGCCGTCAACCGCACCTGGTTCGACAAACAGACGAACCAGCGGCGCGAGGACGTGACGTTCGTGGACGTCACCCTCTGGGGGCGCACCGCGGAGGTCGCCGGCGAGTATCTGTCGAAGGGCCGGCAGGTGCTGATCGAAGGCCGCCTGCACCTCGATAGCTGGCAGGACAAGGAGACCGGCCAGAACCGCTCGAAGCTGAAGGTGGTCGCCGAGCAGATGACGATGGTCGGCGGCCGTGGCGAGAGCGGCGGGGGCGGGGGCGGTGCCGGCGGTGGATCTCGGGGCGGCAGCCAGCAGCAAGCGCCCGCCCGCGACGATTTCGGCGCTCCACCCGACGATTACTCGCCTCCCGATTACGATGGCGGCGGCCCCGATGGAGGCGGCCCCGAACAAGGCGGCGGAGACGTGCCGTTCTAGCCGCCAGCCGGATCGAAAGGGCCCAACGTCGAAATGGTCGAAAGGGCCGGACGTTTCCCTTTCGTTCACCCAGTCGCTGATTCTGCTCTCCTTCCGGCCCTTTCGACCTTCGACCCTTTCGACTTTCGACCCCCCGTTCACGGGACACTCCAATATGCCCCGCCGTAAGACCAATCCCCTCACCGTCGGCGGCTCCAGCCGCTCGGCGGTTGAAGTGCTGCTTGCCGAAGACGTCGCCACGCTGGGCCAGCAGGGACAGATCATCCGCGTGAAGCCCGGCTTCGCCCGCAACTACCTGTTGCCGCAGGGCCTGGCGACCATCGCCACCGAGCACAACAAGCGGATGGTCGAGCAGCATCGCAAGCGTCTGGCCGACCTGGAAACGCAGCGGCTGAAGGATCTGCGCAGCCGGGCCGACGCCGTCAGCAAGTACAGCGTGACGTTGGAAGCCAACGCCAATCAGGACGGCCAGCTCTACGGGTCGATCGTCGCCAACGACATCAGCCGCGCCCTCAAGAGCGCCGGCTACGAGGTCGAGCCGGACCACATCAAGCTGGAAGGCCCGCTGAAGGAGCTGGGCATGTACACGGTGAAGATCCAGCTTCATCAGAAGGTCGAAACGAGTGTGAAGGTCTGGGTCGTGCCCGCGGCCTCTGCCTGAAGATGACAAGGTGAGGGGGTGACAAGGTGACAAGGTGAAGGGGT
>JAHWKJ010000169.1:0-3456 GCA_019347905.1 Planctomycetota bacterium | reverse complement strand
GGGGTGACAAGGTGACAAGGTGAAGGGGTCGCCGAACGTCGCGCCAGCGGTCACCTTGTCACCCCGTCACCTTGTCACCCCCTCTCTTCGCCCGTCCCGTTCGGCCAACTCTCACGGAGGGCCCCATGGCCGCATCGCGTGGCGATATTTTCGACAAGCTGCCGCCGCAGAACCTCGATGCCGAGCGCTCCGTTCTCGGCAGCATGCTGCTTTCGCAGGACGCCATCGACGAAGCCGCCGATCTGCTCGAAGCGCGGCATTTCTACAGCGACAGCCATCAGCGCGTGTGCTCGGCGATCTACCGCCTGTACGAGAACGGCTCCGGCGGCATCGACGCGGTGACGGTGGCGGAAGAGCTGGAGCGGCACGCCGATCTCGCGGAAATCGGCGGGCCCGCTTACCTGGCCCAGCTTCTCGAAGCTCCACCGCTCACGGCGCATGCACGCTACTACGCGAACATCGTCCGCGAAAAATTCGTCCTGCGGACGCTGCGCGAAGCCTGCACGCAGATCCTGCGCGACATTTCCGACGAACCCGACGACGCCGCCGATCTCCTGGCCCACGCCGAGCAGCGGATATTCAGCATTCTGGAGCAGCAGGGCGACAACGAGCGGATGGAGATTCGCGAGATTCTGATGGCCGCCTTCGACGGCATCACCTCGCGCAGCAAAGAGAGCCTGAGCGGCCTCGCCACCGGCTTCTGCGATCTCGACGCGATCACGACGGGGCTGCATCCCTCGCAACTCGTTATCCTGGCCGCTCGGCCCAGCATCGGGAAGACAGCTTTCGTGTGCAACATCGTGCTGGCGGTCGCGCAGAACGCCCAGAAGCGGTTTCTGGAGGCCGGCGGAGCGAAGGCCCGCGCCCCACGGGAAGGCGTGCTGCTGTTCAGCCTCGAACAGTCGAGCCTGGAGCTGGCGGAGCGGTTGTTGTGCATCAAGGCTCGCGTCGACGGCCACCGACTGCGCCGCGGCGAGCTGGAAGACGACGAGCGCGACCGCCTGCTGGCCGCCTCCAGCACGGTTTCGGAGCTGCCGCTGTTCATCGACGACACGCCCGGCCGTTCGATGGCCCAGATCAGCGCCATCGCCCGCCGCACCAAACGCCGCCACGGCCTGGGGCTGATCGTGCTCGACTACCTGCAGCTCATCGAGCCGGAAGACCGCAAGGCGCCGCGCGAGCAGCAGGTCGCGCAGATCGCCCGCCGGCTCAAGTTCCTCGCCAAGGAAATCGCCGTGCCGGTGGTCGCGTTGGCGCAGCTCAACCGCGGCGTCGACCTGCGGACCGACAAGCGTCCGAAGCTGGCCGACCTGCGGGAAAGCGGCGCGATCGAGCAGGACGCCGACCTCGTGATGTTCCTGCACCGCGAAGACGCCTACGACCCCACGCCCGAAAACCAGGGCCTGGCCGAGCTGATCGTCGCCAAGCACCGCAACGGCCCCACGGGACTCGTGCCGCTGACGTGGATCAAGGAATCGATGCGCTTCGAGAATCGCAGCCGTCTCGACGAACCCGAGGGTGGGTGGATCCCGACGTCGCATGCCGGCGATGGCTTCTGAGGCGATGCTTTGCCCCAATCGGCACCGCCCGGCCCGTGCGTCTGGAACGGAATGTGCTCAAGTACCAAGTTCGGTACAGCGCTCATTCGTTTCGTTTTGGGGATACGACCGATGAACTACCGGCACGTAATAATGGCCCTCGCGATCGCCTGTCTCGCCGGCAACGCGTACGCGTTTCAGCCACGGCCTCGAGATTCTGCCGAAGAGGTCGTTGCCGACTCGGTCCGGCAGGCGCTCGCTCACGATTCGATCGTGCGGGCGTCGTCGATCGATGTCCGCGTTCGAAATGGGGTGGTGACCCTCAGCGGCAAGGTCGACGACCTGGTCGAGAAACTCCAGGCCGGGCGCAAGACGGCGCGTGTCTACGGCGTCGTGGGAGTCCGAAACCTGCTGACGGTCGCCGGCGAAGCCAGGTTGCCTGCCTATGCCCACTGGGGCCACAGTGCGGTGCCGGCCGAAGTCTACTGGTACAGGACTTCGGTGTCGCAATCGCGGCAGTGGAACCAGGGCCACAGTGCGGTGCCGGCCGAAGTCTACTGGTACGGCTATCGTTCGCCATTGCCGGTGATTAAGAGCGACGAGCAGTTCCGCCTCGACATCGTCCGGAAACTGTGGTGGAGCCCGTTCGTCGACGGTGATGCGATCGAGGTGAGTGTCGAGCGGGGTGTGGCCACGCTCTCCGGCCGCGTGGGCAGTCGCGCCTCTCGCGACGCCGCCATCGAAATCGCCCTGGGAGTCGGCGCCGTCTCCGTGCGGGACAAACTTCAGACGGATTGAGTGCCCGGAACAGCCTCTCGGGCTTCGTCATTCGGGCTTCTTTTTCGCCCTTCCGGGTTTCGTCATTCGTCGCTTGCCCCGGTACAATCGACGCATGGCCGGAAACAGTTTCGGGCAGGCGTTCCGCATCACCACCGCCGGCGAGAGCCACGGGCCGGCGAACGTCGTCATCATCGATGGCGTGCCGCCCGGTATTCCGCTGTCGGTCGACGACCTGCTGGTGGATCTCAACCGCCGCCGGCCGGGCCAAAGCCAGATTGTCAGCCAGCGGCAGGAGGCCGACGAACCGGAAATCCTCTCCGGGGTATTTGAAGGCCGGACGACGGGCACGAGCGTGGCGATTCTGATCCGCAATACTGACCAGCGCAGCCGCGACTACAGCGATATCCGCCACGTGTACCGCCCCGGCCACGCCGATTACACGTTCGACGCGAAGTACGGCTTTCGCGATTATCGCGGCGGCGGCCGCTCCAGCGCCCGCGAGACGACCGTGCGCGTGGCGGCCGGCGTGGTGGCGAAGAAGCTGATCGCTCAGGCCTTCGACGGCGGCGTCGTTGGTTATGTCGTGCAGGTGGGCGACGTGCGGGCGGAAATTCCCGATCCGTCCCTCGTCACGCTCGAGGACGTCGAGCGACTGCCGGGGGGCGATGCTAACGTCGTGCGCTGTCCCGATTACGCCGCCGCCGAGCGGATGCTGGAACTGATCGAAAGCGTCCGCCGCGAAGGCGATTCGATCGGCGGAGCGGCCGAAATCGTCGCCACCAACGTGCCGCCAGGGCTGGGCGAGCCGGTCTTCGACAAGATCAAGGCCGACCTCGCCAAGGCGCTGTTCAGCCTGCCGGCGGTGCTGGGCGTGGAATACGGCATCGGCTTCGGCTGCGTGAGCCTGCGCGGCAGCGAGAACAACGACCCGTTCATCCCCGGTCCGGCCGAGGCCGCTCTCGATCCCGATCGGCCGGCGGTGCGGACAATGTCGAACCGTCACGGCGGCATGCTGGGCGGCATCACCAGCGGCATGCCCATCGTGCTGCGGGCCGCGGTGAAGCCGACCAGCAGTCTGCCCATCGAGCAACCGACCGTCACCGACACCGGCCAGTCCACGACCGTGCGCACCCGCGGG
>JAHWKJ010000710.1 GCA_019347905.1 Planctomycetota bacterium | reverse complement strand
TGAACCGGAATCACTACTTTCAGGGAGTGAAAGCCCACGGCCCGCTCGGTTCTCATCGACCGGCGGGCCTTTTGCGTTCGACAGAGCCGGAACAGGAGGTGGCGTGATGGGCGCTTCGCACGGAGATTTCGTCAAGTATCCGCGAACGCCCCACCTGTACGGCTCGCGGGGCACGGACGACGACAAGTCTCTCAGCGAAGCGGAATCGGAGGCTTTCATCACCGATGATTCGCTGATCGTGGAAGAGAAGCTCGACGGCACAAACGTCGGCATTCACTTCTCGGCTGCCGGCGAGCTGGTGCTGCACTGCCGGGGACACCTCGTCACCGAGGGGATGCATCCGCAGTACGATCTGTTCAAGCAATGGGCGGCCGTCAAGCGGCATGTGCTGGAACAGCGACTAGAAAACAAGTTCATTCTGTTCGGCGAGTGGGTCCATGCCCGGCACTCAATTCTCTACCGCAGTCTGCCACACTACCTCTTTGAATTCGACATCTACGACAAGCAGCGGGAAGCATTTCTCGCACTGGAACAACGGCTGTCGCTCCTGGAAGGCACCGGGGTTCAGACGGTTCCCGTGCTCCATACCGGCTCGATCAATCGCGTCGATCTCGAAGACCTGATCGGGCCGTCCCGCTTCGACAGCCGATTCGAGCATCCAGACACGAACCGAACCGACAATTTGATGGAAGGCCTTTATCTGCGAACAGAGGCCGACGGCGTCGTCACCGGCCGCGCGAAACTCGTGCGTCCCGAATTCATCGAGAAGGTCCAACAGTGCACGCACTGGCAACATCAGCGGATGGTGCCGAACCAACTGGCCGAAGGCGCGGATATCTGGTCATGAACTGGGAACAGGCGATGTGAGTCAAAGATGCTCCTGACGATCAGCACGGACTACCAACCCGCAACGGATCTCGGTTTCCTGCTGCACAAGCACCCGGATCGGTTTCAGACGTTTAATCTCAGCTTCGGGCAGGCGCATGTGTTTTATCCCGAAACCGGCGCGGAATGTTGCACGGCGTGTCTGCTGTTGGACGTCGATCCCGTGGGCATGGTGCGACGGCGCGGCCGCGAGCAGAGCTTTCTGCTCGGCCAGTACGTCAACGACCGTCCCTACGTGGCTTCGTCGTTCCTCAGCGTCGCCATCTCGCAGGTGTTCGGCACGGCGATGCTCGGCCGCTGCAAGGATCGGCCGGAACTCGCGCAGACGCCGATTCCGCTGTCGGCGCGCCTCGAGGTGCTCCCCGTTCGCGCCGGCGAAGGCTTCCTGCACCGGCTGTTCGAGCCGCTGGGCTACACCGTCGAGGCGCGCCGCCATCCGCTCGATGAGCGGTTCCCGGAGTGGGGCGAAAGCCCCTACCACTCGGTCACCATTCGTGGAACGAGGACGCTGTCGGAGTTGCTGACGCACCTGTACGTGCTCGTCCCGGTGTTCGACAACGAGAAGCATTACTTCGTTGGCGAAGACGAAGTGGAAAAGCTGTTGGCCAAAGGGGCCGGCTGGCTGGCTCAACATCCGGAACGGGACGCCATCGCCCGCCGCTACCTCAGACACCGCTCCGCGCTCTACCGTCAGGCGCTGGCGCGTCTGGTGGAGGAAGAGCAGATCGAAGCTGCCGAAGACGAGTCGACGGACCGGCAGCCGGAAGACATGCTGGAGAAACCGCTCAGCCTCAACGAGCAGCGGCAGGGGGCCGTGCTGGCGGTTCTGCGAGCCGCGGGGGCACGGCGGATCCTCGACCTGGGCTGCGGCGAGGGCAAGCTGTTGCAGGAGTTGCTCAAGGAGCCGCAGTTTGAGCGGATTGTCGGCATGGACGTGTCGATGCAGGCGCTGCAGCGGGCGAGCCGGCGGCTCGCTTACGAACGCCTGCCGCCCATACAGAGGGAGCGGATGGAACTGATCCACGGATCCCTGATCTACCGGGACAGCCGGGTCGCGGGTTTCGACGCGGCGGCTGTCGTGGAGGTCGTCGAACATCTCGATCCGCCCCGACTGGCGGCCTTCGAGCGGGTGCTGTTCGAGTTCGCCCGGCCAGGGACGGTCGTGCTCACCACGCCCAACCGCGAGTACAACGTGCTGTGGGAAACGCTGCCGGCCGATCGGTTCCGCCATTCGGACCACCGCTTCGAATGGACGCGCGCGGAGTTTCACGATTGGGCTGACCGCATCGCCGCGCGACACGGCTATTCCGTCCGGTTCCTCCCGGTCGGCCCGGAAGAGGAGCGCTTCGGCCCGCCGACGCAGATGGGGGTCTTCGCACTTGAGTAACCGCGTCCACTACCATCCGAACCTGATCTTCTCGGTCGGCACACAGGTCGTTGCACTCAAGGACGTCGTCGGCCAGAACGGCCGCACGCTGCACCCACGCGGCTCGGTGGGCGTGGTCGTGAAGTCGCCGCGCGATCTGGAGCCTTCGTACCGCGTCCGCTTTCCCGACGGCGTCGAAGAGGCCCTTCTGCCGGGGGAATTGACGCTGCTGGCCCGGTTCAAGGAAGGCGAGATCGGCGACAGCGGGATCAGCGCCGGCCGCAGCAATCTGTTAGAGCGGGTGATCTACCGTTGCGTGATCGGCTCGCAGGCTTACGGCCTGGCGGACAGCGAGTCCGACATCGACCGACGTGGCTTCTATCTGCCGCCTGCCGAACTGC
>JAHWKJ010000168.1 GCA_019347905.1 Planctomycetota bacterium | reverse complement strand
CTCGACGTCTTCGAGCAGGAGCCACTCCCGGCGGATGACCCGCTGCTGGAGCTGGACAACGTGATTCTCTCGCCGCACGCAATGTGCTGGACTGACGAATGCTTCCACGGCAACGGCACCAGCGCCTGCCGCAGCGTGCTGGAGATCGCCGCCGGCCGCGTTCCGCCGCACATCGTCAACCCCGAAGTCCTCGAGCAGCCGGTCTTCCTCGACAAGCTCGAGCGGGCGAAAAGCTGATCAGCGACTTGAACCGCGCTCACGGACCTGCAGGGCAGCAACGGGCGGTTTCCTCCGACGCGAGCTGAGACGTAGAATCGCGAGAGTGGGCTCAGGTGCCGCTTCGACCGTCTGGCAGAGGCTGCGGCGTCATGCCGTTGAAGAGTGAAACTATTGTGCGTGGTGTCGGCGGCACAACGGGCACTACAGTGCAACCCCACGCTGCTGCCCGTCCGAGAGTGGCTGGCGACGACCCTCCGCGAGGCCGACCGCGATGAAGCCCGCGCACAGCGGCGGATCCTGGAGCGCATGCGGGAGGTTTCTGCGCCGAAGTGACATGACCGAAACCGAGATCACCTCCCGCGCCACGCTGCCCATCAAAGGCCGTGCGACGATAGCAATTGCCGCCGTCGCCGTCGCACTGGGCGGGGCCACCACGGCGGCCTGGCTGCTGATGCGCGGGCCGTCGCTGCCGCCCGGCGTTTCGAGCGAACTCTACGCAACAGCCGAGCAGAAGTTCCGCGAGCTGTACGGCCGCGATCCGCAGCCGTCCGATGCGCTCTCTCTGGCCGGCGAGCTGGCCGTTGCCGATGGGCGGCTGGAGGCGGCCGTGGCCTGCTTCCGGGCGATTCCGAGCGACGACGCGCAATACGCCGCGGCCGCCAGGCTGCAGGAAGGACAACTCCTCGTCCGCCTGAATCGGGCGTTCGAAGCGGAGCAGAGCCTTCGCGATTTCCTCGCGCTGGCCGAGCTCGATTCCAGCGTGCCGGTCGAGCACGTGCGAGCCGGCTACAAGTGGCTGACTTACCTGCTGTCGGTCGAGCTGCGGCTCGAGGAGCGCAAGGTCTTGCTGGCCGAGCAGCACGCCCGCGGCCTGGTCGATGTGTACGATTCCATGCAGTATTACTTCCCGCACCTGCTGATCTGGCATACGACGACGGGTCGCGAACCGCTCAACGACTATCTCGCGCACGATCTGCAGAATGTCGTGCTGCGGACGGCCCTGGGCCGCTACCACACGCTCGAAGGCCGGCTCGACGAGGCCCGCGCTCTGCTGGACAACCTGCACCGCCGGCAGCCGCGCGAGCTGGCGGCGGCGGCCGCGCTGCTCGAGTGCCACTTCGAGCGCAGCGACTGGCAAGCCTTCCGCGACGTGGCCAAATCGCTGCCCGACGCCGCCCCCGACGAGCCGTGGCTCCTGACTCGGATGCGCGGCGAACTCGCGCTGCAGGAGGGCCGCTTCGAGGAAGCCGTCCGGCACTTCCGCGCCGTGCTGGAGGACGACCCGGCCAACCCCTGGTCGCAGATGGGGCTCGCGGAGGCCTATGCCGGCCTGGAGCGCCCGGGCGAACGGCAGCAGGCGCTGGAGCGGTCGCTGGGCCTGGCGGAGATCCGCGTCAGTCTGCCCCGCATTACCGAGAGCGACCCTGCCGCCTACCGCGAGCTGGCCGTCCTGTGCGACAAAGTCGGCATGACCGAGGCGGCCGCGACTTTCCGGCAGCATGCGCGGCGGATTGGGCGCTGACTCGGGACGGGGTGAGGGGGTGAGGGGGTGAGGGGGTGACGAGGTGAGGGCTGGTGCTGGGAATTGGCTCGCCGCGGCTGTCGCGTTGCTGCTCGTGATGGGCGGCTGTGAAAGGCCGGGCGAACCGCCTGTGGAGAACGCTGCCGAGGAACTTCCTCGATCTGTGCAGTCGAACGCCCAGGTTCGGCCTCAACCGGGACCGCCGCGGAAGCCGTCGGGCGTGGTGCCTTCCTTCCGCATGGTCGGCCGCGAGGGCGGGCTGGACTTCGAACGCTATGACGACATGCAGGGCCAGCGGCGGATTCTCGAAGTCAACGGAGGCGGGGTGGCACTGTTCGATTTCGACGGCGATGCGCTGCTCGATGTGTTTTTCACCAACGGCTGCCGGCTGCCCTTGAAGCTCGGCGACCGCCAGCACCGAGGGGCGCTGTTTCAAAATCTGGGCGGCATGCGGTTCCGAAACGTCATCGACGAGTCGCTGCTCGTGCAGTTCGGCTACACGCACGGCTGCGCCGTCGGAGACTACGACTCGGATGGCTTTGCGGATCTCTACGTCACCGCGCTGGGCCGGAACACGTTCTGGCGAAACAACGGCGACGGCACGTTCGCCGACGTCACCGACGAGACGGCAACGGCCGTCCCGCAGTGGAGCTCCAGTGCCGCGTTCGCCGACGTCAACGGTGACGGTCACGTCGATCTGTACGTGGTGAATTATCTCGACGAATCGGACGAGTCGCCCACACTGTGTCCGAACGCGGCCAGCCCCGACGGCTATGAGGGCTGCTCACCGGCGATTTTCGACGGCGTCGACGACGCGCTATTGCTGTCGGACGGCGCCGGAAGGTTCGTCGACGTGACCGCGGCGGCGGGAATCGCCGGGCTGAAGGGCAAAGGACTCGGTGTTGTGATCTGCGACTTCGACCTCAACGGCAGTCCAGAAATCTACGTGGCGAACGACGGGCAGGCCAACTTCCTGTTCGTGCAGCGCGCCGCCCCAAGCCCACCGGTTGCAACCGGTGGGCTTCCCGTTGTGCCGCAATTTGAGGAGCGCGCGCTCACCGCCGGCGTCGCCCTCAGCGAATCCGGCTACGCCCAGGCCAGCATGGGCATTGCCGCGGGAGACTACGACGCCAGCGGCACCACGGACCTGTTTCTGACGCACTTCTTCAACGACTCGAATACGCTGTACGCCAACCGCGGCGGACTGGTGTTCGAGGACGCGACGCGGGCCAGCCGTCTGGGGGCGACGAGCCGCCGCTCGCTGGGCTTCGGCACCGAGTTTCTCGACGCCGACAACAACGGCTGGCTCGATCTTTTCGTGGCCAACGGCCACGTCGACGAGCGCACGTGGATGGAGCACGGCGAGCCGTACCGCATGCGGCCTCAAATGTACCGCAACGAGCACGACGGCACGTTTGTCGAAGTCTCGAACTGGAGCGGCGACTACTTCGAGCAGGAGTGGCTGGGCCGCGGTCTGGCGGTCGGCGATCTCGATCGCGACGGACGGCTCGACGTGGCGGTCAACCACCAGTTGGCTCCGTCGCTGGCGCTCCGCAACGAAACCGGAGGCGGCGGCCGGTCGCTGACCCTGCGGCTGGTGGGCACGCAGTCCAACCGCAACGGCTACGGGGCGCGGGTCGAGCTGCTCGAATCCGAACCGCCGCTCGTGCGCGAGTTGTGCGGCGGCGGCAGCTTTCAGGCGGCTTCGGCCGCGGAGGTGCACCTCGGTCTGGGCGACCGTGCGCACGCCACGATTCGCATTCGCTGGCCCTCCGGTGCAGTCGAGAGCCGTGCCGGGCTGGCCGCGGGCGCATGGACGATCATCGAAGGGCAGGCAGCGCCGTCCAGGCGGGCCGAGGGCGTCTTGAACAGGTGATCCGCAAAATGTCCAGAACAAAGACTCTTTTTTAGTTGCATTCCCGACCGATTCTCATCAAACTGCAGAGGATTTGTTACCTATCCGTTACGATCCTCAGGTTTTTCATCGAGGATCCACGTCCACGTTTCCGGGAGGGGTCCCATGCCCAGGTCGAGACTGAAGGTACGACGACGAGAGGCGTTTACGCTGATCGAACTGCTGGTGGTGATCGCGATCATCGCCATCCTGATCGCGCTTTTGCTGCCGGCCGTGCAGCAGGCGCGGGAGGCGGCACGCCGCAGCCAGTGCAAGAACAATCTCAAGCAGCTCGGGCTGGCCATTTACAACTATGAGTCCACCTACAGTACGCTTCCGATCGGCAGTTGCCGGGCGGGGTGCGGGGGAGTCGCCGCCCGCCGGTACAGCCAGTACATCGGGCTGTTGCCGTTTTTCGACCAGGCGCCGCTGTTCAACCAAATCTCCGCTGGTGGCCGGTTGGGCCGGAATGGCCAAAATTATGCCCCGTTTGAATCTGTTCCGTGGGACCAGAACTACGCGCCGTTCACGGCGAAGTTGCCCATCCTGCTGTGCCCCTCGGACCGCGACTCAACCCAAAACACGCGAGACATCGGGAATACGAACTACATGTTCTCGCGCGGCGACACGAACTGGGACATCAACCCGGACTGGATGGGCAACGGCGGCCGGGGGCTGCGAGGCATGATGCATACCGTCAGCAACGATGCCGCGCCGGTCCGTCTCCGTGACGTCACCGATGGGCTGAGCAACACGATCGCCATGTCCGAGCGGGTCAAGGCGCAGGCCGGCAATAGAATTCTGGACGGCGGCGTCGCCATTGGCCCATCCCAAGGCACCTACCGTTCAAACCCGGCCTCCTGTTTCAGCCGCGTGGATGCCAACCGCAATTACACCGGCGGTGTCGGCCGGTGGACGGGAACCCGCTGGCCGGACGGAGCGCCGGCCTTCACCGGCCACACGACCATCCTGGGGCCCAACAAGCCGAGTTGCACGCATGGCGGGTGGGACGGCTATGACGGCATCTACGAGCCGACCAGCCTGCACATCGGAGGCGTGCACTGCCTGATGGGCGACGGGGCCGTTCGGTTCATCAGCGAGAGCATCAATACCGGCAATACGTCGGCCCGGGTGCCGGCCCCCAACCACAACAATCTGGGTGCCAGCCCGTATGGTGTTTGGGGCGCGCTCGGCTCCCGGGACGGCGGTGACACCGTCGGCGAGTTCTAATTCGTCAGCGGCTCGCACCGCAGTCATCGTTGACATGGTTCGGGGACTGCAGGGGCGGTCCCCTTTTTTCTCTCCTTCGAGTTCAATCCACCACGAAAGCATGCAGATCCGACACTTTTCCGCTTGTGCGGCCTTATCCGTCCTGGTGGCTCTGGCCGGCTGCGGCAGCGGTGCCGAAGGCGAAGGCGAACGGGTTGACGTGTACCCGGTTTCGGGCAAGATCACCATGGCCGGCGGACCCGTCGCCAACGCCGCGGTCACGTTCTCGCCGAAGGAGAACCAGCCGGTCGCGAACGGCCGCACCGATGCCCAGGGCAACTACACACTGACCACGTACGAGGCGGGCGACGGCGCAGCCCCGGGCGAGTACGTGGTGCTGGTGACCAAGAGCACGGCGCCGGCCGACCCGGGCCTCGGCCCGAGCGTTGACGATCCCAACTACGGCGCTGCGCCCCAGCATACGGCCCAAGCGCCTGCCGGCACCGGTTCCGCCCTTCCCGACAAGTACGCCGCGGCCGATCAATCGCCGCTGACCGCCACCGTCAAGGCCGGCGATAACGCGGGCGTCGATTTCACGCTGAAGCCGTAAACCTGTTCTCACACGGCGTACAAAGCCCGGCAGCCTTCCGGCAGCCGGGCTGCCGCCGTTGTTTGCGACAACGATGAGTACGTCGATTGCGGCGCCGGCAGTTCGCGGTCGCCGGTGGGCGCTCCCGCTGGCAACGGCGCTGTTGGGCGCGGTCGCCGCGTCGTTCGCCGTCTGGGCGTCGTGGAACTCGGCGCCGGACGCGTCGCGGCTCATCGAGCAGGCGCAGACTGCTCTCGACGAGAGCGACTACGCGCGCGCCGAACGGCTGGCGTCGCAGATTCCGGACGGCACCCCGCAGTGGCGTCGCGGACGCCTGATCGCTGGAGAGGCGGCCATGCGCGAGGGCCGATATCAGGACGCCGCCCACTACTTCGCCGCCGTTCCCCGCGACGGATCTCACGACTCGGTTCTGGCGGTCTATTCGTTGGGGGAAGTCCAGCGCGAACTGGGCCGCCTGTCGCAGGCGTTGGAGTGCTACCGCTACGTCCTGGAGCACGAACCCGCGGACGCCTCCACGCACGAGCGGCTGGCCTTCGTCTTGGCGCTGACCGGTCAGCGGTGGGAAGCCCGGCCGCACTTCATGTTTCTCGTGCGGCACAGGGCGTGGACGCTCGACTCGCTGGTGCTGTTGGGAGACCTCGAACGTCCCATGGAAGAGAAGGAGTACGTCAGACGCTGTGTGGAGAACGTCCCCAACGACGTATTGGTCCAACTGGCGGCGGGGTACCTGGCGATGGCGGAAGGGCGCCCCGGCGAGGCGCGGCGGCGACTTCAGCAGGTCGTCGGCCGGGCGCCGGAGATTCTGTCGGCTCAGGCCATGCTGGGAGAGCTTCTATTGGATTCGGAAGAGAGGGCGTTCCTCGACTGGCACGCTCGCCTTCCTGGTACGGCCGACGAGCACCCGGATATCTGGTTCGTCCGCGGCCGCTGGGCCCGCCGGCGGGGGGAACTCGATGTGGCGGCCCGGTGCTTCTGGGAGACGGTCCGGCGGGTGCCGTCGCATCGTCGCGGCCACTACGAGTTGGGGCAGGTTCTCATCTCGCTGGGCGATGCCGAGCGAGCCGAGCCATTTTTGCAACGCTCCCGCCGCAAGTTCGCCCTCACTCAAGCCCTCGATGACGCGTTGCGCTCCCGAGGGCAGAACGAGAAGGCGCTGCGGCGGATTGCCGAACTGATGGACGAATTGGGCCGCCCGTGGGAGGCCTGGGCATGGGCGACGACCGCGGCGCATAGTTTCCCACAGGCCCTCTGGCCCCGCCGGCTGGTCTCCCGCGTCTCGCCGAAACTGAGTGAGGACACCCCGCAAACTCTCGACTCGGCCCGCTTGGCGCTTCGGCACGACTTCTCCGGGTTCCCGGATCACAGGTCGCTATTCGCAGACCGCCGGCATCGACGAAGCCGTCTTGAAGCGGATGCCGTCTCGGCGACCGTCCGCTTCGAAGACCAGGCCGAAGCGGTGGGCCTGGACTTCGTCTACTACAACAGCCCCGATCCCGCGACCAAGGGGGTGCGGATCTTCGAGGAGAATGGCGGCGGTGTGGCCGTGTTGGACTTTGATCGGGACGGCCGGCCCGATCTGTACTTCACCCAAGGCGCGCAGTGGAACACCGGCGACGATCGTCCCACGCCGTCGGAGACGTATCGGGACCGTCTGTACCACAACACCTGGCGGCCGCTGTCCCACGACAGCCGGCAGGCGGAAAACGAAGCCTCCGAGCCGGAGCGCCAGCGACAACTCGGAGGCGCCTTCCGCAACGTGACCCGGCAGGCGCGGCTCGGCTGCCGCGATTATGGACAAGGGGTCGCGGCCGGCGACTTCGACAACGACGGGTTTCCCGACCTGTACGTGGCCAACATCGGCGCGAACCGGCTGTACCGCAACAACGGCGACGGCACTTTCAGCGACGTCACCGAAGGGAGCGGTCTGCTGGGCGACGACTGGACTGCGAGCTGCGTGATCGCCGATTTGGACGGTGATGGCATCCCCGACCTGTACGATGTGAATTACCTGGAGGGCGAGGGTGTGTATCAAATGATCTGCCAGGGGCGGGCTTGCTCGCCGGGCGTCTTCACCGACGCCCGCGACCGGTTCTTTCGAGGCACCGGCGATGGAACGTTCGCATCGATCGAGGGAGCGACGCCGGAAGCGGGGGGTAAGGGGATGGGGCTCGTCGCCGCCCGCATCGGGGAGCAAGAGGCCCTCTCCCTCTTCATCGCCAACGATCAAGTGCCGAATTTCTTTCTGCGCCCGCGGTGGGTGAATGGCGGTTCTGGCGAGCCGGATCGGCTGGTGCTCGAGGACCGCGCCTTCGTCACGGGTCTGGCCTACGATGAGAACGGCCTGCCGCAGGCCTGCATGGGCATTGCCGCCGACGACGCGGATGGAAACGGCCTCATCGACTTTTTCGTCACCAACTTTTCCGATGAAGCCAACACGCTCTACCTGCAGGACGCCCCGGAGCTGTTCCTGGATGCGACCGGGCCGGCCGGGCTGGTCGCGCCGAGCCTCCCGTACGTCGGCTGGGGGACGCAGTTTCTCGACGCCGACTGCAATGGTCGGCCCGACATCGTCCTGGTCAACGGCCACGTCGACGACTACCGCGACGAGGGCGGCATGTACCACATGCGGCCGCAATTCTTCGACAACGCCGGCGAGGGGCGGTTCGTCGAATTGCACGCCGAGGACATAGGCGATTATTTCGGTCGGAGGTTTCTCGGCCGGGGACTGGCGCGGCTCGACTGGAACGGGGACGGGCGGATGGATTTCGTCGTCTCCAATATCGGCGACCGGGCCTGCCTGGTCACCAACCGCTCGACGGGGACCGGTCGCTTTCTCAATGTCCGCCTGCACGCCACAGCGAGCGCGCGCGACGCGATCGGGACTGTCGTCGAAGCCGTTGCGCAGGAACGCCGATGGACCAAACAGCTCGTAGCCGGCGACGGCTACATGGCCAGCAACGAACGCCTGCTGCAATTTGGCCTGGGAGACGCCCGGGCGGTCGATGAAGTCCACGTGCGCTGGCCGTCGGGCCGCGCTTGTGTGCTGCACGGCGTGCCGGTCGATGCGACGCTGCATGTGGTGGAAGGCGCGCAGCGGGCGTTCGCCGTTGTCGGCACGGGCGACGCACGCGAACATCGAACGCTGCCCGCCGTCTCGGCGAATGACGAATGACGAAGCCCCAGGGACGAAAGAATGACGAAGCCCGAATGACGAAGTCGGCGCATCGGCCGCTGCAGGTGGTTGCGCTCGCGGTGGTGCTGCTGGCCGCCGTGGCGGCCGGCTGGCAGTTCTGGTGGCGGGCCGCAGGCCGTGCAGATCATCTGCTGGCCGAAGCGCGGACGCGGCTGATCGCGGGAGAAGCGTCAGAGGCCGAGAAGGCAGCCGTCGCCGCGCTCGAATTGGATCCCGGACTCGAGGAGGCGGCGCTGATTGCGGCCGAGGCCGCCGCTGAGGCCGGCGCGTTCCGGCGGGCGGTCGATCACGCCGAGCGGCTCACGTCGGGCGACGCCCGCATCCGGCTGCGCGCCGCCCTGCTCGCGGCGGACGTGCACTTTCGCCGACTGCATCGCCTGGCGAATGCGGAACGGCACTACCGCGCCGCGCTCGAGATCGACCCGGACAACATTGAGGCCAACACCGGTCTGGCAAAGCTCCTCGGGCTCTGTGGCCGCAGGGACGAGGCTGTCGTGCATGTGTTGCGCCTGCTGCGTCAGCGAGAGGCCACGGACCTGCTCATCATGCTCGGGCGCGAGAGTGCCGTCGTGCGGGAGCCGGGACTGCTCGAACGGGCCCGCCGGGCGGACCCCGAGGATCCCAACCCGCTCGTCGGTCTGGCGTGGCACGCGGCGGATTCCGATCAGATCGAAGAGGCCATCGAACTGCTGCGGGAGGCGATCCGCCTGCAGCCCGACCACATCGCGGCCCATCTCGCGCTGGGCCAGCAATTGCTGGCCGCGGGCCGGTCCGACGAACTCCTTGCGTGGCTCCGGCGTCTCCCGCCCGCCGCCGACGAGTTTGCCGGCCCCTGGCTCGTCCGCGCGAGGATGGCGGAAAACGGCGGCGACCGGAAGGGAGCCATCCGCTGTTACTGGGAGGCTGCGCGCCGCGCCCCGGCATCGAAGACCGCAAATTTCCGTCTCGCTCGCCTCCTCGCCGAGAGCGGGGCGGCGGACGCCTCCGCACCCTTCGCCGAGCAGATCCAGCGAATCCAGAGACTGGAAACGATGCAGGACCGATTCGAGCCCTCGGTGGATTACCTGCTGGAACTGGTGCAGACCTACGAGGCCGCGGGACGGCTCTGGGAAGCCTATGGTTGGTGCCGGATCGCCGTGGAGAACGCCCCGTTTCGAGAAGACGCGCAGCGGTCTCTCGCGGAATTGCGCCGGCAGGTCGAGGGCCTGCCGCTGCGATTGACGGTCGATTCCGCGAATGCCGCGCTGGCCGTCGATCTCTCGGAATACCCGCTGCCCCGCTTTTCGTCTCATCTCCAGGCGGAGCCTGAGGGCGCGCAGGAACCAGCCGGTTCCAGTCGATCGACGCTGTCGTTTCGCGACGCCGGCGCCTCGGCCGGCCTGCGGTTCCGGTACTTCAACGGGAGCGAAGGTTCCGCTCCGCGGAGGATGATCGAGTTTACGGGCGGCGGCATCGGCGTGCTCGATTTCGACCTGGACGGCTTCGGCGACGTGTACTTCACACAGGGACGGCCCTGGCCGCCGGAGGGGCGAGGGTCGAGGGTCGAGAGTCGCGAGCCGCCGGAGGGTCGAGGGGCGAGAGTCGAGGGTCGAGAGCCGGAGGGACGATACAGCGATCGGCTGTTTCGCAACGCGAGGGGCGAGTGGTTCGAGGACGTCACTGCTGCTGCGGGCATTGGGGAAGACGACTTCGGGCAGGGAGTGGCGGTCGGCGACTTCGACGCAGACGGATTCCCCGATCTGTACGTGGCGAACATCGGCGGGAATCGCTTGTGGCGCAACAAGGGTGACGGCACGTTTATGGACGCGACCGCCGCGGCCGGTGTCGCGGGCGACGAGTGGACGACGAGCTGCGTGCTGGCCGACCTCAACGGCGACGGGCTCCCGGACATCTACGACGTGAACTACGTGACGGGACCCGACGTCTTCGAGCGCATCTGCAGGCATCCCGACGGTCGCCCGGGGCTGTGCATGCCGTTTCGCTTCGACGGGCAGCGCGACCGCCTGTGGGTCAACGAGGGAAACGGCCGCTTCCGCGAAGCCACGGATGATGTGCTTTCCATCCAACCGGACGGCAAGGGGCTGGGCGCGGCCGTGTGGGACGCCGACGGGACGGGGCGACTGAGCCTGCTTGTCGCGAACGATACCACGCCGAATTTCTTTTTCGTGCCCGAGGTCGGCCCGGATGGCCGGTTTCGTCTCGAGGAACGCGGGATCGCGACGGGACTGGCGCTCAACAACGAGGGAAAGGCCGAGGGGTGCATGGGAATCGCCCTCGGCGACGTC
>JAHWKJ010000167.1 GCA_019347905.1 Planctomycetota bacterium | reverse complement strand
GGCGGTTCAAGGCCTTTGTGATTCAGGAAGACGAGCACCTGCTCAGCGTGCTGCGCTACGTGGAGCGGAATCCGCTGCGAGCGCATCTGGTGGCGGCGGCGGGTCAATGGGCTTGGAGTTCGCTGGGCCGCGAACCTCGGGCCGCACGACCGGCCTGGTTGGTCGCGGGTCCGGTGGCGCGCGGCCGCCAATGGCGATCGCACGTGGAGCGGCCGCAGACGGAACAGGAGCTGGCGGCCATTCGGCGCAGCGTCCAGCGTGGCAGTCCTTTCGGAGACGATACGTGGTGCCTGCGCACCGTCGAGGCGCTTGGACTGGAATCCACCCTCCGTGCCCGTGGCCGACCGCGGAAAGCAAGAAAATGAAGCCTGACCCCTTTTCTCTGTCCGATTACCCCGACTGACTGTCATCAACCGGCGCCGTTGCCCCGATGCATCGGTTGTCATACTCATCGGCCGTGTACCAACGCACCGTCGAGCGATTCACGGAACCAATATGCTCATGCAATGCGCGGTGGATGTCTATGCACAGGCTCCTCAAGTCTTCTCGGTAGCTCCCGGCTCCTATCGAACACCATAGTTGGCGTTTCGGCACGGTAATCAGGAGCCATGGCTCACCTCCCTGGAGGATGCAGCAGAAACGATATCGACCTCGCCTGCAGTCGATCTGCCAGCCATACCACTTATGCTGCCGAACCGCGTCGATCTCGGCGCCTGACAGCGACAGTACTTCCGAAAGTCGACGTGCCAACCACCGCCCCGGAGGTCGCGATAGCTCTCCGGAGTCGTCCCACTGCGCATCATCGACGGTATCGGCGCGAAACTCGCAGTACGTCCGAACTGCGGAAGTGTCGTCATTCGTTGTCGCCATAAAACCATTCCTGAAACGACAGAGTGACGCCGCCGGCCACTGAAGCAGACGTGGCTTTCAGCGGTCCCGGACTTCCGTACCAGAGCCTCCCCAGTGGACCACACTTTGTCAGAGCGAGATCGTTGCCCCTCCAGGCACCGCCGATCGAACGGGGAAACGGCGCAGCGTAGAAGTATGGATCAACCCTGAAATGCAGCTCGTAGAACCGTCCACGCGAGAGATTCGGTTTAAGGACGTTCAACGGATTCTCGACCATCCATTCTGGAAAATGCGGGGCCGCACGCTGTGGGATGAGAAAGTGATGGCCCTTGCCCTGATAAGGCTTCGCCAGGTAATGAGACTGAGCGGGCGTGAACCCCTGGCCGCGGAATCGCATGTATTCTTCGAAGAGGTCGCCATGCCGCAAACGGAGCTGAGTACCACGGTTCAGCGTAGTCGCCGTACTCCCCGCGGGAGCGAAGCGGCTGAGATAGCCCATTCCCCCAAAAACGAGCTCGTACGCGATGAATTGACCAGTAACGACCTCAGTCGTGTTCATGCTGGCCCTCGCGCACTGCATCTTCAGTCGTGATGCGTGGTTTGTGCGGTCGTGGCATGACATGCAGAAGGAGTAGTGCGCGCCAAATTCGTCGAAATAGTGTCCGCGGCGTGGGATGCCGCTCCACGCGACGGTCGCCTGACCTTGACGGATCAATTGGAGCTGATAGGAATTGAAGCCCTGATGATTGACTAGTTCAACATTCGTTCCGATTGACCGGCCCATCGCCAGCAATTGTTGGGCGGTGTACGGTTTCCAGAGGACCGAATCATTGAACTGGCGCATGTCGAATGTTGCGGGCTCGACGATGAGATCGCCCTTGTCTGCTGCAACAGGTTCACCGAGTCCGAACAATCCGGTTGGATCCACGAAGTTCGTTGGGCTGTTGCCGACGTAGCGGTACGCGTTGGTGTCGGGGCCGAGGCCGAGTGGGTCGAGGGAGAGGAAGCGGCGGGCGTGCGGGTCGTACCAGCGGGCGTTGTAGTGGTACGCGTCGACGTCGGCGTCCCACACCTGGCCGGTGTACGTGTGGATCGGCTCGAACGCGGCGTTCGTCTGCGAGGCGATCTCGCCGAACGACGTGTACTGGAGGTGGTTGACGACGCTCGTCGTGTCGCTGCCGGCGTCGTAGTCGGCCACGTCGCGGACGGTCTGCTGGTTGTCGGAGAGATTCCAGAGGATCTCGCCGAGGGCATCCTCGTCCGCGAAGACCTGGTCAATCGCGGGACCGTGGAGGAGACGGCTTGTCAAAGAGCCGGCGTCGTCGAAGACGAGGATGAGGTCGGCGCCGTCGTACACGTAGCTGGACGCGCGGTCGAACGTGCCGTTCCCGTCGTCGTCGACGCGCTTGGCGATGAGCCGGTCGAACGCATCATAGTCCAATTCAACACGCTTGGTCAAAGTTCCGGCGCTGGTGCGATGCTCGACGGCGAGGAGCCGGTTGCGATGGTCCCACTCGTAATCCAGGTAGTCTCCGGTCGCCTTGTCCGTGCGGCGGGTCCGGTTGCCTTCGGCATCGTATTCATAGTCGTAAGTCGCGTCGCTCAGGAGCCGGTTGTCGGTTCCGACGGTGTACGCGGCGCCGGTCGGGTTGCCGTTGGCGTCGTACGAATAGCCTTCGTCGGCCTGGTAGGTGTGATTGGCGGCGGTGAGCTGGGCGGTCGTGTCGTACGTGAAGCTGCTGGTGCCGTCGGCCGATGACGCGAACGACGTGATGCGGCCGGCGTCGTCGTACGTCCAGTCGTAGTCGGCGAGCGTGGTGACGCGCTGCGTGTGCGTCAGATCCGTCAGCCGGCCGGCGGCGTCGTGGGCGAAGCTGGTGATGGCCACCAGGGCGATCGCGTCCAGATCCTCGTAGCGGTCGATCTGGATCAGCTCGTGCGCGTCGCTGTAGCGCAGGTCGATCCGCTTGTCCGCGATCGTATAGCCGGCGGCCGGGTCGCCATCGGTCTGCGCGATGCGCGTCATCCGGCCGGCGGCGTCGTACGTGTAGTCGTTCTGGAAATCGAACGTGCCGTCGAGCGTGGCCGAAAGCCTCGTGCGGTTCCCCAACGCATTATACGTGCTGTCGAGCACGACGTGCGGCACGCCTGGCGTGCCGAAGTTGTCGACGCTGGTCGCTCGGCCCAGCGCATCGTACATGTAGGCGTAAGCGGAGAAGTCTTCGCCGACGCTCGTCAGCCGGCCGGCGGCGTCGAAGACGCTGTCGATGGTGTTCACGACCGTGATCCCGTCGGCGGCCAGCCACGTCTCCTGCGTGGGGCGGTAGAGGGCGTCGTAGGCGTACTCGGTGATGCGGCCCAGCCGGTCGGTGTAGCGGGTGAGGTTGTCGGCGGCGTCGTAGTCGTAGCTGCGGACCGCGCCCAGCGGATCGGTTTCGCTGGTGAGCCGGTCGAGGTCGTCCCAGGCCCACGCGGTGGCGTTGCCGACGGGATCGGTCAGCCCCGTCAGGTTGCCGACGGCATCGTAGCTGAACGTGGTGATGCCGCCGGCGGCGTCCGTGATGCCCGTCCGCCGATGCAAGCCGTCGTACTGGTAGCTGGTGACGTTCGAGAGCGGATCGGTGACGGAGGTCAGGTTGCCGGCGGCGTCGTAAGCGTACTGCGTGGTTTGCGACAGCGGATCGGTGACGCCGGTCAGCCGGCCCACACCGTCCCAGGCGTAGGTGGTGGTGCGGCTCAACTGGTCGGTCGAGCTGGTCATCTGCCCGGCCGCGTCGTAGGCGAACGTTTCGACGTTGCCCAGCGGGTCGGTGATCGACGTGTTGCGGCCCAGCGCGTCGTAGGCGTAGGTGAATTGCGGCGCCGGATCGCCGAAGCCCTCCCCGTCGGGATCGGGCAGCGTCAGGCTGGTCTGGTTGCCGGCCGCGTCCCAGCCGTAGCTGGCGACGCCGCCGAGGGCGTCGGTGACGGTGCTCAGCCGGCCCAGGGGGTCGTAGGTGGAGTTGGTCGTGTTGGCCAGCGCGTCGGTGACGCTGGTGACCTGCCCGAAGCCGTTGTAGGTCCAACTGGTGACGCCGCCCAGCGCGTCGGTGACGGAGGTGATGCGGTCGGCCTGGTCGTAGGCGTAGCTCGTGTTGTTGGACAGTGCGTCGGTGACGGAAGTCACGCGGCCCAGGGTGTCGTAGGCGTAGGTGATGACGGGGCTGGTGAGGGGCCCCGCGCCATCAGGATCGGGACGGGTGAGCGTGGTGAGATTGTCGCTGTCGTCCCAGGCGTAGGTAGTGACGCGGCCGAGCGGGTCGGTGGAGGACGTCCTGCGGCCGGCGGTGTCGTAGGCGAAGCTTCCGACCCCGCCGAGCGCATCGGTGACCGACGTCAGCCGGCTCATCACGTCCCAGGCGTAGGTTGTGGCATTGCCGTTGGGATCGGTGATGCTGGTGAGCCGGCCCAGCGGGTCGAAGCTGTAGCTGGTCACCGGAGACCCGAGCGGCCCCGCGCCATCAGCATCCGGCAGCGTCACGCTGGTGAGCCGGTGCAGGGCGTCGTAGGCGTAGGACGTCTGGCGTCCGAGTTGGTCGGTTTCGGCGGTCAGGCTGCCATCCGCCGCGTACTGGTACTGTAACACCCCGCCCAGGGCGTCGGTGATGGAGGTGACGCGGTCGCGATCGTCGTAGGCGAAAGTGGTCGCATGGCCCAGCGGGTTGGTGATTGACGTGCGGCGGTCGAGTGTGTCGTAGGCGTACTGCCACACCGGCCCCAGCAGCGGGCCGATGTCGTCCGGATCAGGCTTGGTCATTGTGACCAGCCGGCCGGCAGCATCGTATTCGAAGGTGGTCTGGCCGCCTTCGGCGTCGAATACGGAAGTTACCTGGAAGAAATTGTTGTGTTCGTAGCTGGTGCTATGGCCGTCGGGCTCGGTCGACGACATCAGGCGACCGCGGGCATCGTAGCTGTAGTTGTAGACGGGGCTGCCGCCGCCGGCGTCGGGAAGTGTGATGCTGGAGAGCCGATTGCCGTCGTCGTAGTCGTAGGTGGTGACGCGGGCGGCAGGATCTGTCATGGAGGTGCGGCGGCCCAGGGCGTCGTAGGCAAAGGCGGTCGCCAAGGCCAATTCGTCAATGAGGCTGGTGAGGTTGTCGGCCGAGTCCCAGGCGAACTGCTGCGTGGTCCCATCGGGATTGGTGATCGTGGTCAACCGGCCGGAGGCGTCGTAGGTGAAGGCCGTCACAGGAGCCACCAGCGGCCCCGCGCCATCAGGATCTGGCCGGGTGATGGAGCCCGGAAGACCGGCCGGCGTGTACGTGTAGGTGGTGCTGTGGCCGGCCGGGTCGGTGGTCTCGATGCGGTTGCCGTTGGCATCGAGCGTGTGAGACCAGGTGTGGCCGGACTCGTCGGAATGCGAGGTGAGCTGGCTGAACTGGGCGTCGAAGGCCCAGGTGATGCTGGTGAGGTCGGGCCACTGGATGCCGGTGAGATTGCCTTTGGCGTCGTGCGTGAAGTCGAACACCTGCGAGGGGCTGCCGCCCTGGTTGAGCGTGATGCGGGTCATCAGGCCGTCCGCGTCGTGCTCGTAGACGTCGGTGCGGCCGAGGGGGTTGGTGTACTCGGTGACCAGTCCGAGCCGGTGGTCGGTCTTGTAGCGATGCTCGTTGCCTGCGAAGTCGATGCGGCGGGCGACGGCATCGGCCGGGCGGGCCAGCGAGACGGGGTTGCTGCGGAATCCATTGCCGTCAGCCATTCCCACGAGGGTGGACGGGTCGTAGCTTTGCGAGCCGTTGGCGGTCAAGCCGTCGTTCCAGTTGTGCGCGTCGAGGCGGTTCGAGCGATAGACGAACTCGTCGATCCGCTGGTCGGCCGTGGTGACGCTGTCCAGCAGGTTTCCGTAATAGCTGAAGGCCGTCTGTTGCGGACCGTGGACACCGGCGCCGTCCGGGTCGGGAGTGGTGACGCTCCACAGGCCCCACTGGTCGGCCACCACGTCGAAGATGCGCCCGGCCGAGTCGGTGATCGAGTCGAGGAACCCGGCGGCGTACGCGAACAGCACCTCGCGGCCGAACGTGGTCTCCGTGATCCGGTCGATCTCGAAGGCCTGGCCGTCGCCGTCGGCATCGATGTACGCGAACGTGGTGACGTTGCCGTTGCGGTCGGTGCGACTGGTGACAAGCCCGTCGGCGTCGAAGGCGTACACGGTGCCGAACTTGTCGGTCAGGTTCCAGCCGCCGGCGGTGGCCGTCAATTCGTCGAAGACGCCGGCCGGCCTGACGTAGCCGCCCAGGCCATCTTCCTCGAACCAGAGCGGTTCGCTGGAGTTCCCCCAGCTCAGCAGCACGCCGGGGTAGAGGAGGCTTTCGAAGACGCGGGGGACATCCGACAGCGCCCAGCCGGGCCCGAACGCGCCGAACGCCTGCCACTGGGTGCTGCCGTCGGCCTGCTCGATCGTGCGGCCGTTGAGGTTCAGGATTTCGATCTCTCCGTTGTAGAACTGCCGCGCCGGCCCGGTGGAGTAGTGCGCGACGAGCTCCAGCTCGTACGGATAGCGGCCGGTGGGCACCTCGCTGAGATCGGCCTGCAGCGCGAAGCGGATTTCCTCGCCGGGCGTGAAGCCGGTCGGGTCGTACCAGACCGGCTCGCCGAGATAGAGCGGCACGCCGTTGGCGTCCTCGACGGTCAGGTACGCGGCGATTTCGTCGGGCACCTGCTCCCCGGCCAGCAGCGTGGTCTCGACCACGATGATGGGGTTGGGCTCGGCGACGCCGGACTGTAGCTCAACTCGACGTGAGGACTATGGCAGCCGCAGGCGACTTCGTAGGTGTGCGCGACGTAACCGTCGCGGTAAAGGGAATCCGCCGACGCCTGCAGGGCGGAATCGTTGATCTGCTCGCCGAAGGGATTGGTCGCCGAGCCGACGAAGATCCGCACGCGCGCGTTGTCGCTGCTGCTCGTGAGCCGGCCGTCGTTGACCGTGTAATAGAATTCATCGACGCCGACGAAGCCGGCGAACGGCTCGTAGACGAACGAACCGTCCGCATTGAATTCGAGCAGCGTGCCGTTCGCGGGGCTGCTGGACAGTGAGGCGGTCAGGCTGTCGCCCTCGGCGTCGTAATCGTTGGCCAGCACGCCCGCCGCCGGCACGGAGAGCGTCGTGTCTACGGCCGTCGAGTAATCGTCGGGCACGGGCGACGGCGCGCTGTTGACGTAAATGGTGACGGTCGCCGAGTCGCTGGTGAGGCCGTCGCTGGCCGAATACACGAACGTGTCTGTGCCGGCGAAACCCGCGGCGGGCACGTACTCGAACGAGCCGTCGCTGTTGAAGTAGTTGAGCGTGCCGTTGGCCGGACCGGAGGTGAGCGTCGCGTCCAGCGGATCGCCGTCCGCGTCCCAGTCGTTCGCCAGAACGCCGTCGAGGGCGTCCACCGTGAGGACGCCGTCGGGCGCCGGCAGCACGTCGTACACGTCGTCTTCGGCCACGACGTTATACACGTCGATGGTGACCGTGGCCGTGTTGCTGTCTTCGACGCCGTCGTGGGCGTGATAGGTGAAGGAATCGGTGCCGATGAACGCCGTGCCGGGCACGTACTGAAACCCGCCGGAGAACTCGTCGTCGATCGCCAGCAGCACGCCGCTCGAATCGTAGAGCGTGCCGTTGGCCGGCAGCGAATCGACGACGGCCGCGTGCAGAAACCCCTGCGGCTCGTCATTGTCCAGGACGCCGGGATCGAGGACATCGAGCATCCAGCCGTGCGGAGTCTCGTAGGCGTCGTTGTGCGCGACGGGCGTCAGCAGGATGCGGTCTTCGAGCCGCTCGAGCGCCGGAACGTAGCGCTCCATGCGGTGCCACCAGGCGCGGCGTGCACGCCGGCGAAAGGACTCGAAGCGGTTCCGGCGGTGCAGATGCCTGAGCCAGTCGAGGAACAGCATGATCGCTTCTCCGCCAATGATTCCGACTGGTCCACCGCCGAGCCCGAGAATTGAGGGCTATGCCGAATGGCAGCGGTGAATAGACGCTCATGCTAGGCGCTCCTCCAGCCGTTCGCAAGTCTCCCGCTGGTGGAGAGTTGGTGGAGAGTGGAGATCGCAGTGTCGGATCAGGATCGGCAAGATCCTAACTAAAGGACGAGCCGGGCGACGACTCCTAAATCTTGGAGACGGACGGGCAGAGACGCGGATCGTGCAGGTGAGCGTCGGCGGATGAACCGGCTGGTCGATTCAGCGAGCGCGGCTGCGCTCTCACGCCAGCAGCCTTTCGACGGGAGCGTGTTCCTCGACGCCCGTCAGTCGGAAGTCGAGGCCGCGGAAGTTGAACGTCAGCCGGCGATGGTCGATCCCCAGACAGTGTAGAATCGTGGCCTGCACGTCGTGCACGTGCACGGGGTGCTCGACGACATGAAATCCCAGCTCGTCGGTCGCGCCCAGCGTGATGCCAGCACGGATGCCACCGCCGGCGAACCACATCGCGAACGCCTGCGGGTGGTGGTCGCGTCCCCGGCTGCGGCCGAGGGCGGCGCTGGCTTCGACCATCGGTGTGCGGCCGAACTCGCCGCCCCAGACAACCAGCGTGTCGTCCAGGAGCCCGCGCTGCTTCAGGTCGCGGATGAGCGCCGCACAGGCACGATCTGTCTGGCCGCACTGACCGCGGATGCCGCCCTCCACGTCGGAATGGTGGTCCCAGCCGGCGTGGTAGACCTGGATGAACCGCACGCCCCGCTCGGCCAGCCTGCGCGCCAGCAGGCAGTTGTTGGCGAAGGCTGATTTGGCATCACCGGGCTGTGCGCCGTAGAGCTCGAGCGTGTCGCGCGACTCCTGCGAGAAGTCCATCAGTTCGGGGGCGCGCGACTGCATCCGCCAGGCCATCTCGTAGCTGCTGATCCGGGCGGCAATCTCGGGATCGCCGACCGTTTCAAGCCGCTTCCGGTTCAGCCCCTGGATCAGATCGAGCGACTCGCGCTGGGCACGCCGGTCGTAGCCGGCGGGACTGGACACGTGCAGGATGGGATCGCCCTGGCTGCGGAACGGCACGCCCTGGTGCTCGGAGGGCAGAAAGCCGGCGCTCCACATGGCCGCTCCGCCGCTGAGGCTGCCGCCGCTTTTGAGAACGACGAAGGCCGGCAGATCGCGGGCTTCGCTGCCGATGCCGTAGCTCAGCCAGGCGCCCATGCTGGGACGGCCGGGAATGGCGCTGCCCGTATTGAAGAAGATCTGCGCCGGCGAATGGTTGAATTGGTCGGTGTGCACCGAGCGGACAATCGCCAGCTCGTCCGCAACGGCCGCCAGATGCGGGAGCATCTCCGACAGCTCTGCGCCCGATGCTCCATACCGCGAAAACGAGAACCGCGGTGCCAGCACGGCCGCATCCGGCTGGATGAAAGCGTACCGCTGGCCCTGGATGACCGACGGTGGAAGTGGCCGGCCTTCCAGTTCGCGCAGCCGCGGTTTGTGGTCGAACAGCTCCAACTGGCTGGGAGCACCGGCCATGAACAGGTAGATGACGCGGGACGCGCGGGGGCGAAAGTGCGGCAGCCCTGGATGTTGCTCCGGCTTGTCAGCCGGCGCTGCGCCCGCCGTTCGCGCTGCGACACCATCGGCCAACAGCGTCGCCAGCGCGATTCTGCCGAGTCCCACGCCGCAGTTCTCGAAGAAATGTCGACGCGTCTGCCGCAGCAGCGGCGGGTCCGGCTGTTGAAGGTTCTGTTCCATCTGTGCTACTAACGTTTCAAAGTTTTGTCGCTTGCGCAGATTCTTCAAGACGGCGAAGAAGTTGAACAGGAGCAAACGAAGGAAACGGAGCGGAAGTTTCAGGGCCGGGTCACCGTTTCGTCGAGGTTCATCAGCGCCCGGGCGAGCATCATCCAGGAGGCGGCTGCGGCGCCGGCCCGTGGATCGGCAGCGATGTCCTCCGGATCGAGTTCACCGTTCGCAAGCCGCTGCTCCTGAGCCCGCTGAAACTCCAGCAGCATCGAGAGTTCCTCGTGCGTCGGCGGCCGGGTCAAGAGCCTGCGGAAGATGATCGTCGCCCGCTCGTGCGGCGTAGCGTTCCTGTCGTGGAGCGCCTCGCGGGCCAGTCCGCGGGCGAGCTCCAGAAACATCTCGTCGTTGAGCAGCGTCAGTGCCTGCAGCGGCGTGTTGCTGCGCTCGCGCCGGGCAGTGCACGTCTCCCCCGTCGGTGCGTCGAAGACCGCATAGGCCGCGAACGGTGCCGTCCGTTTGCTGAACGTGTACAGCGACCGGCGGTAGCGGTCCGGGCCGTTCGAGACAGGCCACTCCGCTTCGCCATACGCGAGCGCCGTCACACTGGCCGGCTGCGGAGGATACACACTGGGGCCACCGACCTGACGCGACAACCGACTGCTGGCCGCGAGGACGAGATCGCGGACGGTTTCGGCATCGACGCGAAGTCTCGGAGCACGAGCCAGCAGCCGGTTCTGCGGATCCTGCCTGAGCAGCTCCGGCGTGACGCGAGAGCTTTGTCTGTAGGCGGCGCTGGTGACGAACAGCCGATGGAGCCTCTTCATCGACCAGCCCAAACCGCCTTCGGCGGAGGGGGCCATGAATTCGACGGCGAGCCAGTCGAGCAGCTCCGGATGTGTTGGCGGCGGCGACTGCACGCCGAAGTCGCCGTTGGTGCGCACGAGGCCATGGCCGAAGAAGTCACGCCACGCCCGGTTCACGGTCACGCGGCCCACCAGCGGATTCCGAGCACTGGCCAGCCAGCGGGCGAAGCTCAGTCGGTCCGCCGGAGCGAGGCCGCCTTCGGTGAGGCCGAAGAGCTCCGGCAGCCCGGGCGAGACATCTTCGCGCGGCTGGAGAAACTCGCCGCGGTAATGACGGAACGTTTTCCGCGGGTTGTCCGCAGGCCGCTCCTCGAAAACCATCGTGTTCGGGAACTCCGGCAGCGTGCGGCGCAGCCTCTCGATTGGCTCGCGGGCCGCCGCCAGCTCCGGCGCAACCCACAGGAAATGTCGTTTGAGCTCTTTGTGCTCCGCGTCCGTCCAGGTGGTTGGGTCGTGGGCCAGGACCGCTTCGAGTTCGACGGGAAGCTCACTCGCTTTCGTCTCGCCAGCGGTGGACGCGGCCGAGAGTCGGAAGCGGCCC
>JAHWKJ010000709.1 GCA_019347905.1 Planctomycetota bacterium | reverse complement strand
GACAACCGCTCACCCAGATTCACCTTGGCCGACATGTCTGGCGGCGGCGGCATCGCTTGCAGATCCCGCAGGTACCCGACGATCTGTTCCGGTGCTGGATGGGCAAACTGCAGGAAGGCCGCGTCCGCCTCGCTGAGATAGGCTTCGATCGCGACGCCGACCAGTCCTTCAATGAGGAACGCCCCGCTCCCGATGTGCCGAGCCAAACGATGCGCTCCCCGCAAATCCTCCCACGCCGCGTCCAGATGGTCCTCGCCCAGCCTGAGCATGGCCCGCGCCGCGAGCGCTCGCGCGACGCCGCGGCATACCTGCACGCCCGGTAGGAGAACGCCGACCAGTGCCGCGCGTCGACCTCGTCCAGCCCTGGGGACGACAGGCGAATAATATCGGGGCCGCTCCGTGCCTTTGATGATCAGCGCCAACGGTTTCTCGTTGAGCGCGAGCCAGCGGGCGATGTGCGGATAGTCGGCGGTCATCCACGGTCGGCTCGCAGCGCGGCTTTCGCTCGACTGGATCTGCTGCCAGCGGACATCACCCGGCGCAATTTGCGCGACGTCCTCCAGATAGCTCCTCAAATCCGTGAAGTACTCACCTTCGTCAAGCGGCCGGGGCATGCCCAGCAGCCGGAAAAACTCCTCCGGCTGCTCGACACTATCCGGCAGCGGTCCCAGCGCCTCATAGAACAGGACTGCCGCGTTATTCTCGGGTGTTACGCCGCGGCTGAGCTGCCGGTTGAGGGCGGCAGCAAATTCGACGCAGCCGTCTTCGGAGAGCGGTTCGGTGACGAACGTTGTCTCCACAGAGATGTGGATCGACGCGGCAGGCGATCGTGGCGCAGCACGAGAAGCATCCTCTGCGCCGGCGGGCAGACTCATGGCGACCAGGACCAGCGAACAGGCAGCAGCACGAGTCATCGGAAGCACGCCTTTGGAAACGGTCGCGAGGCCCGGGACTCCGTCCGATACTGAGCTAATCCGTCTACGAGCCTTTTCGCTTCTTGCCCTTGGCTTCCCCGTTGCCCTTCCCGCCAGCGCCGGATCCTTCGAGAACTTCCAGAGTCGTCACCAGCAGCAGGTCGATGATCTCGTACGCTTCGTCTCCCGTCACCACGAACATCGTGCGACCGCTGGGGAAGCGCGCGAGAAACTCCGGGTGGCGAATCTCAAAGGCCCGGCCATCGGCGATGTGGATTCGGAAGGGCTTGAAAGGACGCGCCTCATGCAGCCGGCGGAGTTGCTCGATCGTCATGGGAGTGTCTCCGTTGCGGAAGGACTTCCGAATTGTAACAGGCCCGCGCCGTCGGATCTGCCAGGACGTCCCCGCTATCCCTGTCTGCTGGCGGCCGAACTCGATCAGGAGTCGAACAACCGCAGCACACCAAAGGTTCCCACGGCCCGCACGAAGGCGATCACCAGCACGCACACCACGATCTCGACCACGTCTTCCAGTTCGAGCAGCCACATCAGCAGGATGACGTATAAAGACATCGCGACGAGCCAGCCCAGGCCGGCCGGCATGTACAGCGCCACCGCTCCGGGGAACAGGAAAATCGCTGCGAGCTTCACCGCTGCCGTGTCGAGGTTGCCGAAGCCGACGTTCATCAGCCACGACACGATGTACAGTGCGAGGATTCCGAAGATCACCTCGAAGACCAGCACGACGGACACCGCCAGCAGGCCGTCCGCCGCGTCTTCCCCGCCGAACTCGAAGAAGAAGTACGCGGCCACCAGGATCAACCCGGCGATGATCAGCCCGAGAGGGACCTTGACTTCCTTGGCGCTCACAGCTTGTCTCCGGGAAACGTCGGTTTCGGATGGGAACGCGTCTACGACTTATCCAGTCTCTGCCGCAGCCGCGCGAGTTCCTGCAGCGCGTCCAGCGGCGTCAGCCGGTCGATGTCCAGACCCCGCAAGTCGTCCAAGAGCGGGTGATCGTTGCCGCCGAACAGCGGAAGCTGCTTCTGCTTTCGCGGCTTCGTCGGCCGGTCGGGGATCTTGGGGCGGCCGGACTCGTCGAGGTGCTCGGCTTCGAGCGTTTCCAGCACCACGCGGGCGCGTTCGATGACGCTCGGCGGAACGCCCGCGAGTCGGGCGACATGGATGCCGTAGCTGCGATCGGCCGCGCCTGGCACGATGCGGTGCAGGAAGATCACATCGCCGGCCTTCTCGCGGACGGCCACGTTCCAGTTGACGGCGTGCTTCAGCGTCTGCGTCAACTCGGTCAGCTCATGGTAATGTGTGGCGAACAGCGTGCGGCAGCCGATCGCGTCGTGCAGGTATTCCGTCACGGCCCAGGCCAGCGAGATGCCGTCGTAGGTGCTGGTGCCGCGGCCGATCTCGTCGAGAATGACGAGGCTCTGCTTCGTGGCCGCGTTGAGGATGCGGGCGGTCTCCGTCATTTCGACCATGAAGGTGCTCTGCCCGCGGCCGAGTTCGTCGCTGGCCCCGACGCGGGCGAACACCCGGTCCGCCAGGCCGATGCGGGCGGACTTCGCCGGCACAAACGATCCCATCTGGGCCATGATGGTGATGAGTGCCGCCTGCCGGATGTACGTGCTTTTCCCCGCCATGTTGGGGCCGGTGATGATGGCGAGGGAGGGTTGAGGGTTGAGGGTTGAGGGTTGAGGGCCGGCGGAGGATCCCGGGGTCCCCCCCCTTTCTGAGG
>JAHWKJ010000708.1 GCA_019347905.1 Planctomycetota bacterium | reverse complement strand
CGCGGCGGCCATTGCGGACAAGACGCAAATGGAAACGCTGATGGACCTGGGCACCGGCGCGATGCTGTGGTCGAACATCCCGATCGTGCTGGGCCTGGGATTCCTCGCGGTGCGCTCGCTGAAGGACTATCGCCGCCGGCTCCGCGCCGGAGAAATGCCCCGTCACACAGCGCCGCCACTGACCGACGTCATCGATGGCCGCGACGTGGAGCAATAGAGCGGGGCGCCTCACCGCACCCAGGGCGGCGTCTCGGGCAGCAGTTTCTCGAACGTCGCGAGAAGCGAGCGCTGGTACTCGCCGGCGAAGCGGCCGCTGAGGAATCGCTCGCAGCCCTCGTCGATGAACTGGCGCCAGCTCTCTTCCTCGTGGCCCGGGTTGATGGGGAAGAATAGCGCGCCGTTAGCCTCGGCGGCCTTCTGGTCGCCGGGGGCATCGCCGATCATCAGCACGCGGTCTTTCGCATAGCCGGCGGCGGCCGCCTGGCCCAGCGTTTCCTTCTTGCTGCCGGCTTCCTGGCCGCAGATGGCGGGCCGGCCCTTGCAGTCGGAGACGTAGCGGGCGATGTCGTGCTCTTCCCACTCCTTCTGGAGGGCCGCGGTGGGCGTGGCCGAACAAACGATGATGTCCGCGACCGGGTGAAGCTGCTGGAGGCTCTCGCGCACGCCGGGGAAGGGCGCGACGCCGTGCACGATGTCGTCGATCGCCTGATTGACGGCGACGGACCAGTCGAGCGCTCGCTTGAGGTCCGCATCCGCCGTCCGCTCGACTTCGGCCTCGAGCGCAGGGTTCGCCAGTTTGTCCTCGCGCTCGATCCAGTCGCGGACGGACTGGAGCCGCGGCACCTTCGCCTCGCGGGCCTTGACCTCCGGACGCTGCTCCAGCAGGTCGAGCGCCAGCGTATACGCGATGAAGCGGTTCGCGCCCCGCCATTTCGAGTACAGGTTCGCGAACTCACACGCCTCACGGGCGTACTTCGACACCGGCTGCAGACCCATGAACTTGATGAAGTTGGGGATGAAGCACTCCTTGTGCTTGATCTCCATTGTGTCGAACGCGCAGCCGTCGGAGTCGATCGCCACCAGAAAGTCGTGCTGCTTCTCGAAATCGACCAGCGGATTGGCGGACACGGCTTTCTCGCTCCAGTGGCTCGGAACACGCTCTATCGCGCCGCGGCGATCGGAAGGGGCACGAGGACCTTCGAGTCGGCCGGATGTGCCGCGTCGCCCTCGTGCTCTTCCGGGGCCAGCACGGTGTCGACGAGGAAGTACAACAGCTCGCGGAGTTCGTCCGGCTCGACATCGTCGGCGAGCGCCTCCGCCCGCACGCGCGACTTGTCCACCAGCGACTCCGCCTTCTCGAAAACCCGCAGTTCCTCGAACAGCCGCCGCAAGCGGCCCAATCGCAGCGGAGCGGCGTCCGTGCCATTCGCGTAAATCGCTTCGAGCTCCTGCCGCTGGCGGCCATTGGCGGCCTCGAGCGCGAACGCCAGCAGCACCGTGGGCCGCAGGGCGAGCGCGTCCTGCCCGGCGATGAGCTTGTTGTTCCCGTCGCCGTGCCAGTCCTTGAGGTCGTTCAGAACCTGAAAACCCACGCCGAGGTGCCGCGCAAAGACGGGCAGCATCTCATCGTAAGCCGTGGTTGGGCCGGCCATCCGCAGGCCGGCGTACAACGCGGCCTCAAACGCCGGCGACGTTTTCAGCGCGTAAATCTGCAGGGCGTCGAGCGGCGTGAGCGCAAGGTCGGGCGATTTCTGCCACGCCATCTCCGCCCCCTGGCCGTCGCAGAGCTTGACGTGGGCCGCCGCCATCCGCTCCACGATATCTCCGGCGGCCTCGGCCCCGATTTCGCCGCGGGCCGAATTCACCAGTCGGTAGCCCAGTCCGATCAGGTAGTCGCCCACGTTGATGGCCGTGCCGAGGTCGTAACGGCGGTGCAGCGTCTCGCGGCCGTAGCGATACAGGTCGTCGTCTTCGATATCGTCGTGAATGAGCGAGGCCTTGTGGAACGCCTCGATGGCCATCGACACGCGGCCCGTGCCATCGGAAACGGCGATCGCCTCGTCCCCGTCGCGGCCGGCGCTCGTCGCCTTGCCGCCGGTCACGGCGTCGAACGCCGCCAGCGTCATAAACGGCCGGAACCTCTTGCCGCCGTTGGCCAGCCAGTCATAGGCGAGGTGCTCTGTCAGCGCCAATGGCGAGCGGGATGCGTCAGCTTCCCGATCCGTACCGCCACCCGTGCCATTCCCGTTTCGCGACGACTGCGAGGCGGCGGCCTCGAGCGACTGGACGGATCGGGGGGCTGACGCCCGCCGCTCGCCCTGGGTTCGCACGCGGGGCAACAGCCGCTCGAACTCGGCGTCGAACAGCCGGTTCGCGGAACGCATCAGCGGGACGTAGCTCTTCGTCTGCGGGGCCGGCAGCGGCTCGTACTTGTCGAGCACGTCCCACACCCACGGCTCGTCGAGCGTCGTGTTCTTGCAGTCGCCCGAATGCAGCGGGATCGCATAGCTGGGGACCCCGGCGATGAGCACCTTGTCGATCGCCTTCTCCAGCACGTTGAGGCAGGCCACGCCCAGGATGCCGTCGATGTGCCCCGAGACGATGATCTTCAGCACGATCGGCGAGCCTTCCGCCACCAGCACCTTGTAGCCCAGCTCTTCGGCCCGC
>JAHWKJ010000707.1 GCA_019347905.1 Planctomycetota bacterium | reverse complement strand
CGCGAGCCGGTCGCCGCGGACATCGACGCTGCCGCGGCGAATGTCCGCGGGCCACGAGCCGCTGAGCTTCGTCTCGCGGACGGGATGGCTGCAGGTGACCTCGAAGTCGCGGTAGAGGCAATCGGCCCCCTCGAGGAACAGCACGCCGTTATCGCGTTCGTCGCGCGGATGGATGTCGATCGTCACCCGCCGCCCGCGCACGCCGCGGACGACGATCGGCGCATCCGGACTCCCCGTCAGCCGCGAGACAAAGCCGCCGCGGTAGGTGCCCTCGTGCAGCCAGATGGTATCGCCCGGCCGCACCGCATCGGCCGGCGCCAGCGCCGTGGCGAGATCCCACGGTTGCTCCAGGCTGCCGTTGCCGGCCGGCGAGCCATGCGTGGTAACGTGAAACTCCGCCGCCATCGCCGGGGCGGCGGCCGCGAGCAGCACGGCGGACATAAGACCGAAGGAAGAGGCGCGCATGTGGTCGGTCCTCAAGTACGGAAGCGGCGCGACAGCACGGCCTCATCTTACCCGATGCCCTGCGCGCAAAAAAACGGGCGGCGAGGCTGTCTGCTCTCGCCGCCCGATCTCGATTCGCCCCGAATGCGTCAGGGCGCGAAAGTCGCGTTAGCGCTTGAGGTTGGCGACCTCCTGCAGAACCTCGTCGGCGGTGGTGAAGGCGCGGGCGTTGATCTGGAAACCGCGCTGGGCGATGATCAGCCGCGTAAATTCGACCGCCACGTCGACGTTCGAACTCTCCAGCGTTCCGCCCTGAATGACGCCGGCGCTGCCGGTGCCGGCGACGCCGATCTGGGCCGGGCCGCTGTTGGACGTTTCGCGGAAGACGTTATCGGCCAGCCGCTCCAGTCCGCCGGGATTGCGGAAGGTGGCGACGGCGATCTGGGCGAGCTGCTCGGTGCGGCCGTTGTCGAAGATGCCGTTGACGATGCCGTTGGCCTGCACGCCCACTTCGACCAGTCCGCCGGGCGAGAAGCCGTTCTGCTCGATGGCGGCGACGTTCTGGAAGCCGCCGAACTGCGTCAGGCCGTCGAAGCCACCCACCATGCCGAAGTTGAACGTGATGTTCTGCGTGGTGTTGAAGCCCGCGAGATTGTTGATCTCGAAGGTGATGTTCGGATCGCCCAGACCGGTGCCGAAGGCGCCGGCGAACGACCCGTCTTCATTGAACGTGATGCCGGTGGCCAGGTTGTCGAAGCCGACGAACGAGCCGCTGGGATCGATGGCCGAGACGAGATCCCAGACATTGTCCGCCACCTTCTGGAAAGTGAACGACAGCGTGTGGGAGGCGCCCTGGTCGTCGAAGACGACGATCGCCGTCGAAGCGGTGTCACCCTCGCGGCCGTCGACCGTGGTCTGGAAGCCCGCGAACGTCGTCTGCCCGGTGTTGGCGACGCCGTTCGCGAGGTTGAGCGACAACTGGGCGGGACCGGTCTCGTCGGCCGTGAGCACGATGTTGCCGTTGGCGTCGATCGAGGCCGTGGCGCCACCCGGTCCGCCGCCGACGAATGCCGCCGTGATCGCGGCGGCCAAGTCAGCCAGCGTCTCGTTTCCCGTGGCGAACGTAAAGGTGGCATTCACCGCGGCGCCGGCAACCGTGGTTCCGGTGATCTCGATGGTGTCGCCCGCCACGTGGTCGACGGTGTTCTGATCGAGGGCGTTGAGTTGCGTTGCGGCCGTGGCCGCAGCGCCGCCCACGCTGAAGGGCTGGGCACTCGTCAGCACTTCCGCCAGCGGCCCCTGGGCGTCGGCGTCGAGATTGCCGGCGAAGGTGACATCGGTCGTCGCGCGGCCGGGAATCGTCACGCCGAACGGCAGCGAAATGTTGTTGCCGCCGCCGATCTGGAACGGAGGCGCGGTCGCCGTGCCGGTGCCGATCGTGCCCGTGCGCTGCACGAGCGCGCCGGTGGCCGAGTCGACCAGCCGGTTCTGTGCATCGACGCTGAAAGCCCCCGCCCGCGTGTAAACGATCTGCTGGCCATCATCGACGGCGAAGAACCCGCCGCCCTGGATGGCCAGGTCGAGCGGACTGTCGCTCGTTTCGAGCGTGCCCTGGGCGAGAATGGTATCGACGGCGGCGACCTGCGTGCCGGTGCCGAACTGGATGGGGTTGATGCCGCCCAGATCGCCCGTGGGGGCCGAGGCGCTCCGCAGCACGGTCGAGAACTGCGTGCTGAAGCGGAAGCGCTGTGCTTTGAAGCCGGTGGTGTTGACGTTGGCGAGATTGTTGCCCGTGACGTCGAGGAAGCGCTGGTGAGCCCGCAGGCCCGAGGCGCTCGAGAACAATGATGGAATGGTCATGCGTGCGATTTGTCCTGGAGAGAGTGGTGCCCGATGCTTTTTGCACGCATCCCTGCTCGTCTGCCCGACGGTTCGCTTCCTGCGAAACCGTTAGCCGGCCGGAGGTCCCCTCCGGAGCCGGTGTGGACGGTCGTTACAGGACCGCCCGTCCCACGAGCACTGGTGGGCAAGCCACCAGTGCCACCCAGCCGTCCCATGAGCACTGGTGGGCGAGCCACCAGTGCCACCCAGCCGCGGTGTCTGGTGTGTTACACGGTGATCGTCCGCACGTCGTCGAGCGGGATCGCGGTCCCGTCCGACAACAGCGCCAGCCGCCCGTTCTCCATCGAGAACCCGTCGACGGTGCTCGTCACCTGCGAGCCGCCC
>JAHWKJ010000166.1 GCA_019347905.1 Planctomycetota bacterium | reverse complement strand
CGCAGCACGCTGATCCTGTTCTACTTCGAGGATTTCAGCTACCGCGACATCGCCGAGCACACCCACGTGCCGATCGGCACCGTCATGAGCCGCCTGGCCCGCGCCAAGCGCCATCTGCGTGCCCGGCTCGAAGCCTCCGCCGCGACGCCCGCCGCCCCGTAAGACTCGCCATGGACTGCCTGACCGCCCGCGAAATCCTGGAAGCCGTCCGGCCGCAAGACGCCGGCGACGCCGAGCCGCAGGTTCAGGCGGCCGTGGGCCACGCCCGTGCGTGCGTCGACTGCGGCGACGTGTGGGAGCGGTTACAGGCGATCGATGCGGCCGTCGGCGAGGCACTGCGCGACGTCCCGATTCCCGACGGCCTGGAAGAGCGGTTGCTGGCTTCCCTGGGCGAGCAGCCTTCACAGGCGTCTGCGGAGTCAGTCGCCGACGTCGTCGTGCCGAGCGAGCCGGTGTCCGTGCCGCCGCGGTCTTCGAGATGGCTTCGCCGATCGGCCGCAGTGGCGGCGGCCGCGGCCGTCGTTTTGGCGGCGGCATTTCTGTGGTGGACCCAGCGCGAAGGCGAGCCGCCGCTGAGCGTCGCGGACGTGTATCAGCAGGTGCCGCTCGACATCGAGAATCTGCCGCGGCTGGAGTCGTTCGCCGACCGCTTCGAAGCCGTCCCCCCCACAGGCGCCTGGAGCAGCCGCCGGTTGGCGGTCGATCCGCCCGCGCGCGGCGTCCGGCTGGCGGCGGACGGCGAGCCGCTTGTGGCTGTGTACGGCTTCCGGTTCCGAGACCGCCGCGGCGAAATTGTTCACGGCGTCCTGGCCGCGATCCCCGCCCGCTCCGTGGCCGAGTCACAGGCGTTGCCGACGAGCTTTCTGCGGGCCAGCACCGCTTATCCGCGGCGGCACGCCGCCCGCGCGTGGACCAACGACGGACTCGTCTACGTCGCGTTCGTGCCGGTCGGAAAGCTTGAAGACCTGGAACAGACCCTCGACGTGCCGCTGGGTTGAAGCAAGGGGACAGAATCGACGTCGGTGATTTAACGGGTCACCCAGATGGGGGAGCCCCATGCAAGGTTGCCGTCTTCCTGCGCGAGACGCACGTAGTAGAAACTGTTGCCGGGCCGCGGGGCGTCGTCGCTGTATTCGAGGGAGACGTCGCGGCCGCCGGGGGTGAGGCGGGCGATGACTTCGCCAGAGCGCACGATCTGCAATTCTTCAATGGGCGCAGTGCCGAGCGCGCGGATCGAGAGCGTCACCGTCTCGCCCGCGGCGTGTGTCTCTTCGCCCATCAGCGATTCGCCGATGCGGACGTCGAGCACGATGCGGTCGGTCGCGCCGTACGTGCGGCGGGCCTGGAGAGCTTCGAAGATCGCCTCGCGGGTTTTCCCCGTCGCCCACACGCAGGCGTAGGAGGTGTGCGTCGCAATGTGGTCGCTGGAGGCGACGAAGCCCAGCCGGTAGCCCTTCCGCAGAGCGTGCCACAGCGACGCCTCTTCCGTCACGCCGCCGCCCGGCCGCTCGTAGCTCGTGCGGAAGGCCTGGTAGATTTCGGCGACCGGCTCGACCTGCGGATCGTTGTAGGTCCAGGTGCCTCTCATGGCGGCTTTGGACCACGCCGGCGTGTGGGCTGCGGTCAGCGCACCGCCGGTCTCTTTCAGCCACGGGTACAGCGTTGTGTCGGGATTGGTGTCCGGCCGCTCGAGGCCGCGGCCCAGGTACCAGTGGTCGCTGGGGTTCACATCGTTGCCGCGATTGAGGAAGAACACGTTGCGGTGGCCGCCCCCGGGAGTGTCGTTGCTGCGTTCGTAGGCGTAGATGGGAACGTAGCGACCGGGGATGTGAAACAGGTCGCAGGCCTTTTGCGTCCGCCACCACGAGAACGGATCGACGTCGCGCGTGTGGTCGGTAATCCCCAGAAAGTCGTATCGGACGGCGTCGAGCGCGTAGCGGTGCGCGTCGGTCAGCGAGCCATCGATCGTGGGGGCGCAGCGGCTGATATTCGTGTGCCGGTGCAGGTCGCCGAAGTACACGCGGTATTCGTTGCCGCGGCGGCGGACGGTATGGGTGATGTCTTCTCGCGGCTCGGCGTCGCCCGGTGGTTCGAGTTCCATTGCTTCCAGTGGAATCGCGGCCGGCGCTTCGGCGACTGCTGGCAGCGCACCGTGATGGACGGAGTACTTGTGATCGACCGAGGCGAAGCGGTTGCCGTCCGCCCACGCGCAAACGAGATTCTGGTCCGCGCCGACGGCGAAGGACACGCGCTGGTTCTGCCGTCCCTGGCTGAGGGGAAGCTGGATCGGATTGAGCCAGCCGTCTTCCGTATAGCTCGTGGCGTAGATGTTCCAGTCCAGCCCCTTCGGCGGATGCGGGCAGTAGCCCTGCCGGCAGAGCCGGAAGAACAGCCACAGGCGGCCATCGCCGTCCAGCGCGAGTTGCGGGTACTCGTAGAACCGCGAGGGCTTCGTGTGCGGACTGCGCTGGATGGCGGGGATTTTCTCGGGCGGCAACTCCTGCGGCAGGGCCCCTCGCGGGCGGTGGACTTTGCCATCGACTACGCAGCGCAGTTCCAGCCGCCGCTGCGCGTGCAGCGGCTCGGTGTAATGGCCGCGGCTCGTCGTCGGCACGTTCTTGAAGTCCTTGCCCCAGTTGGGTCCGGCGGCATCATAGGCGACCCAGACCTTGCCATCGCCGGCGGCCAGCACGCTCGCATGCGCTTCGAAGTCCGACGATCGCGCGACGGCGATCCGCTCGCCCACCGAGCCGGAAGCGCCAGCGCCCGGAGCACCCTGCAGACGCACCGGCACGAGGTACACGTCGTAATTGCCGTGCTCGTAGCTGTCGTAGGCGATCCAGGCGGCACCCGCCTTGTCGACGCTGACGGCCGGCTCCCACTCATTGGCCTGGGTAGTCGCGACGGCGATGTCTTCCGACCATCGCCCACCGCGCAGGCACTTCGCATACACGTCGCCGTTCCCCGAGCGAAATGTCTGCCATGCAATCCACACGGTGCCGTCGGCGCCGCGATCGGCGGTGAGATGGAAGTCGGTGCCCTCGGCGGCCGAGAGCCGCTCGGTCTTCCAGCCGCCGTCGGTGCGGACGGCGGTGTAGACGTCCCAATTCTTCTGCTCGCCCGGCGAACACCACAAGGCCCGCAGCGATTTCCTATCGCGCAAGAGCCGCACGCTGGTGAACTCGCGGGCGACGGCAATCGGCTGCGGCTTGTGCGCGGGATCGTCCACATCGCGGACGAGCAGCCGGTCTTCCTTCGCGTCGGCATCGTAGGAGATCCAGGCGACGTGCCGATGTCCGCGCGCATCGAGGGCGACGGCAGCGAAGTCGTCGTCGGTCTCGGTCTCCGCGATAAGAGCTTCTGTGCCCAAAGGCTCCATCGACGCTCGCCCATCGAGGACCTTCGTCGGCCGCCCGGGCAGCAGATCGGCGGCGCGTATCCGCACGCGCCCCTGTTCCGACTCCACGAGGAAAGAAGTTTCGCTGCCGACTTCCGCTTCGAACATCACACCGCGAAATGGTTCGGCGAAAGTGACGCGGCCTTCGGGAATGCCGGTGCGAATGATCCACGAGGCGTTCTGCTCGCCCAACCGGTCTCTCTCTTCGAGGCCCCACTCGGCCATCCGCAGGAGCCGCCCACCCTCGACGGCGAGCCGGCCGCTCCAGTCGGCATCGCGTCCGTCGAGACCGAACACGAGCTTGAACCAGCGTCGCTGGTTAGCGGCGTCGCCCGATTGCACATCGTCGCCCGGCGCGACCAGCAGAGCCAGGGCCATCACGGCCGCGGAGATGGCGGTCACGAGGATCCGCATGAGAAGTTCTCCGTAGGGTGGACTGCGCCCACCACGCAGGAAGTCGCTGTGGTGCTGGCCCTCACCCTACAGATTCTGGAGGACAAAGCCCACCCTACACTTGGTGCACCTCCACAGGTGTGGCGGCATCGTACCCGGCCGGGGTGGGTGCACCATCCTGCGAGTTTTCCTGCACCGGATGATTCCGCCGCCGCTTCGCCAGGAGCGCGAGCGCCCCGCCGCCAAGGACGCCCAGCGCCGCCACCGCCAGGAGCTGCGCCGGCAGATGGCCATGCCCGGCCGGCGCCGACATCCAGTTGCCGAAATTCAGCCAGCGCACCTGCCGGAGTTCCTCGTGCCACACCGCGATCGCCAGCAGGATGCCATTGTGCGAGGCATGCAGCAGCATTCCCGGCACCACGCTTCCCGAGCGCAGCGCGAGGCCTCCCAGGACCAGCCCCAACAGCGTACTCGGCAAAAACCGTTCGAAGGCCAGCTTGTCGCGGACGACCACGTGAAACAGCCCGAACAACAGCGCCGTCACGATGACGGTGCGCCAGCCGCTCATCTTCCGCCGGAGCGCCGCAAACAGGTAGCCGCGGAAGAACAACTCTTCCGCCACCGCCGGCACAACCGAGAGGGTCCACAGCAGCCACAAGGGGAAAACCGTTCGCAGTTCGTTGGTGGCTCGTGATGCCAGATCCACGAGCCGCCGGTCCAGCAGCTTTGCTCCCAGCATGTCAGCCAGCGCGCCGGCCGCCAGCACCAGTTCATAGGCGAACGGCCACAGCGACAGCCCCAGGAGCGCAGCCCCTGCAAACGCCGCCGGCCGCGCGGCGTGCAACCGGAATCCGCTCCCGAGCCGTACGCCTCCCAGAAGCGCCGCCGCGAGCGGCAGTCCAAAGAACAACATCGCCGTCGCCACGCTTGACAGGATCAACCGCTGCGCCACGGGCAGATCGCTCAACCGCGCCAAGGCTCCGGCCGTCAGCACGGCCAGGGCAAACGTGACGGCCAGGCAGAACAGCGCCGCCGAGGGCTGCGCCGCCGGGGCCGGCACCGCGGGACGACGGAAGACATCGGACCAGCTCCCGTGGCTGCCGTACAGGATCGCATCGGTGCCGAAAATCCGCGCCGCCGCGGCGATCGCCGCCAGCGCATACACCGCCGTCGACATCACGACCACCGCAGCCAGCACCGCCGAGGCCTGCCCTTCGAGCACGTCGCGGGCCAATAGCACGATGTTCGCCAGCGGCGTGACGGCCAGGAGACCATTCAGCTCGATGCCCGGGACGAGGCTCAACAATCCCGGCGCGAGCGCAATCAGCATCACGGGTATCAGGTACGCTTGCGCCTCTTTGAAGCTGCGGGCGAAGCTGGTGATCGCCAAGAGCGCCGCGGAGAAGAACGCCGCAAAGAGCACCAGCAGGCCGAAGATCTTCAAGAGCGTCATGGCGATCGGTGAGTCGCCGAACAACAGCGATCCCAGGCCGGCGCTGGCGATGGTCAGCGACATGGCGACCAGGTTGACTCCGGCGGTCAATAGCGCCACGAACACGACCGTCACGTACTTCGCCAAGAGCACGCCAAGTCGCGGGATCGGAGCGGCGATCAATGCCTCCAATGTACCGCGCTCGCGCTCGCCCGCCGTGAGATCGATCGCCGGATAGACGGCCCCGGTGATCGTCATCAGGATCAGGATCAGCGGGATCAGCGCGGCGAGCGAGAAGCTGGCGGCGCCCGGCGCCGCCTGGATGATCCGACGCGAAGCGTTCACCGGCAGGATCACGTCGGGCTGCACCCGCGACAGCCGCCGCCTGAGCACCTCGACGTTCACCGCCCGCAATCTGCGGTCCAGATAGGAGAACGCCGCACGGCTGCGCGGCGAGCTGCCGACGACAACGCTCTCGCAGGCCAGCCAGCGCGGCACGCCGTGGTTGGGATCGAGCGGGCCGCGATCGGTCACGCGAATGCCGACGTCGATCTCCATCTCAGAAGCCGCCTTCTCGATGTCGGGGACGGCGACCACCTCGACGTCTTCGAGCGCGGCTGGAGCATTGGCCGCCGACGTGACGGGACGCCGCCGGTCCGCTGGCTGGCCGGGAATGCGCCCGCGCTCCGCCCGTTCCAGAACCTGGCTGCCGAACGACAACAGGTCCAACACGTCGCGCTCGGACAGCCCCGCTTCCACGCCAATGCGGTACACGATCTGCGACGAGGGCCGCAGGCTCGTCACCAGAAACCGCTGGAAGACGATGCTCAGCAACGGATAGACGAGCACCGGCATCAGCACCAGCGTGATGACTGTGCGGCGGTCGCGGAGAGTCTCCCGCAACTCCTTGAGCGCCAATCGGCGCAATCGTCCCCCGCGGCCGCGGAAAGGCGGAGACTCGGACGCAGTGCCGGGGGAACGGAACATAGAGATCAATACTCGCCGCTGACCGCTGAGAGCTGACCGCTGCCCGTTTCCTGCTGTACGAAGTGCATGAACATTTCCACCAGTGTCGCCTGTCCCGTCTGTGCCTGCAACGCCTCGAGGGTGCCGTCGCAGACCAGCCGCCCGCGATGCAAAAGGCCAAACCGGTCGCACAGCCGCTGGGCTTCGTCCAGCCGATGCGTGCTGACGATGACCGCCTTCCCCTCATCCCTCAGCAGCCGGATGTATTCGAAGATGGCGTGCGTGCCGAAGACGTCGAGTCCCCGCGTCGGCTCGTCGAGCAGCATGATCGGCGGATCGTGGATCAGCGCGCGGGCCAGGATCACCCGTTGTCGCTGACCGGTGCTGAGCGTGGCACAACGGCGATCGAGGAATTCGCCCAGATCGAGCAGTGTGGCGAGTTCTCCCAGCCGCTCGCGCGCCCGCTCAGGACTGACGCTGTACAGATCGGCGAAGAACAACAAGAGTTCGCGCGGCGTCAGCCACTGGTACAGACCCGAAGCCGTGGAAACGAGGCCGATTCGCCGCTTGACTTCATCGGGCGCGCGGTCGGAGCGCATGCCGGCGACTTCCGCATGGCCCGACGTGGGCGCGAGCAGGCCCAGGATCATCCGCAGAGTCGTGGTCTTGCCCGCTCCGTTCGGCCCCAGCAGGCCATACACCTCGCCGGGCGCGACGGTGAATGTAACGCCATCGACGGCGAGCACGGACGCCGGCCCGCTTCCGAAGCGCCGCGAGAGTTCGTGGACTTTGATCATGTCGGCTCAATCGTCCCCGGCGAAATGCCGCCGTACAAGTCCCTTGTGAAAGTTTCCGCGGGGCGGGTGTCGACGCAAAGGCGCAGAGGCCGCAAAGACGCGCAAAGCTTGCGCCGATGCTTTGCCTCGAGCGCACCGCATCGAAAACTACGGCGAGCGGGGCTAGAATGGCCGTAGAGCATAGCCTTCGCCCACGCAAGCCGCCGTTCTTTGCCGCAATCCATGAGCGAGCAATCAAAACCACCAGTCGCCGAGCGGCCGAACATTTTCTTCCGGCTGACGACGTTCGCAGGAGCCGTGTTCGTTGTCACGATTCTCGCCTTCGTCGCCGCGATGTTCGGCGACTCCGCGGCGCCGCCGACCCGCTTCCTCGATAAGCACGGTGGCCGGCTGATCGGCTGGGAAGTCGCCGCCATTCTCGCCTTCGGCCTGATCGCCATGGCCGTCGACCGGCGGAGCATCGTCAAACAGATGCGCGAGCAACCGGTCGAGCCGATCGAGGCGGAAGCCGAAGCCAACGAAGAGACCCGAGAGAGGAGCCGCGCATGAATGCCACAGCGACGGTTCTGCATGCACCGCCGATGGAAGACAGGATCCTCTTGCACAACATCCCGTGGGAGGTCTACGAGGCGCTGCGTGGCTGCCCCCGCAACCGTTCCATCCGCTTTACCTACGATCGAGGCAGGCTGGAGCTGATGTCTCCGAGCGCACGCCACGAACGCCTCGGTTCCCTTGCGGCTCGCTTCGTGCAAACGTGGACTCTGGAACTCAACATTCCCATCTTGAGCTGCGGTTCAATGACGCTGAAGCGCGCGATCCTGCAGCGTGGCCTGGAGTCGGACAAGTGCTTCTACATCCAGAACGAGGCGCTTGTGCGTGAGCGCGAGGACATCGACCTCGATGTCGATCCACTGCCCGATCTGGGAATCGAAATCGACATCACCGCCAGCTCCATAGAACGCTTTCCCATATACGCGGCCCTGCGCGTGCCCGAGTTGTGGCACCACGACGGCGAAACGCTGCGCTTCTACGCGCTGGGCGACGACGGCCAGTACCACGAGATCGCGCACAGCATTGCCTTCCCGCAGCTCACCCCGCAGATGCTGATGGACTTCCTCGACCGCCAGTACGAAGTCGACGAAACGACGCTGCTCCGGCAATTCAGCCAATGGGTTCGCGAGACGTTCCTCTCGGACGCCAACTCCAGCGGCGTTCCCGGTTGACCAGGAGAGTTGCAGACGCGGCGTGAGCGGCGAAGCCGCGTCAGCATGTAGCCGTGGGCGTCAGCCCACGGAGAGAGTGCGTCCACACATCACCACCAGCCGCGAAGCGGCGGCAGCGCGACCCGGGGGAGTCTCCGATGGGTGCCTACACCAAACTCACCTACCACATTGTGTTCAGCACCAAATACCGCACCTGCTCAATTCGAGAGGATTTCCGCGAACGCTTGTACGAGTACATGGGTGGCACGCTGCGCGGCATCAACGGCCATCTCATCCAGATTGGCGGAGTCGAAGATCACGTGCATCTGTTGGCAGGCCTGTCTCCGGCAATGGCCGTCTCGGATGCCATCCGCAACATCAAAGCGAACGCCTCGAAATGGGTCAACGAGTTGGGGGTTCTCGAACAACGATTCGAATGGCAGAAGGGATACGGAGCGTTCACCGTGAGCTACTCCCAGATTGAATCGGTCCGCCGGTACATTCAGAATCAACGCGAGCACCATCGATCGCGGTCGTTCGAGGAGGAGTACATCGAGTTTCTCCGGCGCCACGACATCCCGTTCGAACGACGATATTTATTTGAGGCGGAGCATCACGGGTGATGCTGTCGCCGCTTCGCGGCTCACGTGTTTGTCGTTCGACGCGTCCCCCATGGGCTGACGCCCACGGCTACATGCTGTTGCGGCTGTCGCCGCTCAAGCCCCCATGGGCTGACGCCCACGGCTATATGCTGTTGCGGCTGTCGCCGCTCACGCCTCAGCGCGGCAGGTCCATCTGCCCCCATGGGATCGGCATCGTGCGCTTGCGCTGTTCGGCGTGGCGGCGGTCGGGCGGGCGGGGCTGGAAGTATTCGATGAAGCGGCCCAACTGCTTGACCGCTTCGCGATACGCCCGCTCGCCCTTTTCTTTCGTGGCGAGTTCCGGTTCGCCCAGGACGCCCGTTTGCGAATAGCTGCTGGTCCACGAAATCAGCGTGCCCGGGCCGGCGGCGAACAGGTCGACCCAGTTGAACGGGCTTTCGTCCTCGTTGAATGAGATCGTGCCGTTCTCGATCTTGTCCTTCCGCACGTCCTCTTCCGCCAGGTACAGGTACATGGACGTTTCCAGCTCGCAGGCGTGCGCGCAGCCGCCGGGGAACTTGCTTTCCCGCCACGACGGCAGGAAGTCCTTGTCCACCGTCAGCAGGTTCCACCAGGCGATCACCACGCATTCGGCGTCGGTCTCGAGATTGGTTCGCCGCGCGGCCAGGTCGAGGTTGGGCATGTTCGAGCCGTGGCCGTTCAAGAGCACGATCTTCTTGAAGCCGTGGTACGCCAGCGAACGGGTCACATCCAGCACCTGCCGGATGAACGTCTCGTAGTGCGTGTTGATCGTGCCGGGAAAATCCATCACGTGCCCCGTGTAGCCGTAGGCGATCGTGGGCAGAACGAGCACGCGACCGGGCATCGCCTGTCCGACGCCGCGGGCCACGCCGCCCGGGCATACGAGATCGACGTCGAGCGGCAGATGCGGCCCATGCTGCTCGACCGCGCCGCAGGGGACGATGCACACCTTGTTCATCGCCACGGCGTCGTTGATCTCCGGCCAGGTGAGTTTCTCGTAGCGATACTCGGTCTCGGCGCGACTCACTGTTGTACTCCGGCGGTGTTTTGTGGTGGGGGCGTCGAAGCGACATTTTGCGCTTCTGCAGGTCGGGACGCGAGGATGGAAGATGGAAGATAGAGGATGGAAGATGCCGGCGCAGGCTCCCCGCGCCATCCTCCATCCTCTATCCTCACCCGCCGACCCCAAAGGCACTCTCAACCCCCCCGCACCGCACCCCCACCAGCAGCAAACCGTGCTTCGCCGCTTCCTCGCCAACTATGTCGAGCGCCACCAGCACCCGGCCAATCAGGTGCTGCACCTCGTCGGCGTGCCGCTGACATTCGCCGTCTCGATCATCTTCCTCGTCGCCGGGCAGTGGTGGCTGGCGGCGGCGGCGTTCGTCGGCGGATATGTGCTGCAGTTCGTCGGCCACGCCATCGAAGGCAACGACGCCGGTGAAGTCGTGCTGGTGAAGAAACTGCTGGGACGGCCGTATACCGAGTTCGGGCCGCTGTCAAAACAGTCAAGACGGGCGGAGTCTCCGGACGATACTGGTTGTAGCGGTCGCGCCGGTTCTGCCGATAGCGCCGACACTCCGGCCGCGCCGCGCTGACAGACCGTAGCACAAGCGTCTCGCTTGTGTGGATGTTTGCAGCCTTCGCCGGCCGCCACGCCCAACGGAGCAAGCAGGCTGCTTGCTCTACGGTCCCGCACGCAGGGATGCATCCATGAACTTCCAGCGTCGACCCGCCCGCACCGTTGGCGTGCTCGCAACCGTCGCGGCCACGCTGCTTGCCGGATGCCTGAAGCCCGACGCCCGGTTGCACTACCTGGGCGATCCCGAGCTCGCGCACTACAAGCACGTCGCCACAGATATCGAGTACCCGCTGGTCTGCACCGAGACGCCGCAGGAAGTTCTCGCCGGCGGCCCGCCGCGCACTGTCCTCGAGCGCCGCTCTGACGACATTCGCGACATCACGCTCGAAGAAACCCTGCACCGGGCCCTGGCGAACAACCCCATCATCCGCTCCAGCGGCCAGTTCCTGTCGCCGGGCAATTCGCTGTTCACCAACGCCAACGGCACCAATTCGGTTTACGACACTGCGATTCAGGAAACCGGCGTCTTGTTCGGCACGCGCGGCATCGAATCGGCGCTGGCGGCGTTCGACGCGCAGCTTTCGACGTCGATGATCTGGG
>JAHWKJ010000002.1 GCA_019347905.1 Planctomycetota bacterium | reverse complement strand
GCGATCCCCCGGCTCGCCCCTAGCGCCGGCCCGCGTCCTCTACTACGACCGGGCGGGGCATGACCCGCACGCTGAGGACTGAGCCGATCGGGCCGGCGGCGCTGGCGCCTGCGGCGATGGCGGCCACCACCGCGGCCACGTCGCCGACCACGAAGGCCGTCACCAGGCCGCTTCCGACCTTGTCCCAGCCGATCATCGTCACGTTGGCGGCCTTGAGCATCGAGTCCACCGCCTCAATCAGGCATACGAGACCCTTGGTCTCGATCATGCCGAGGGCTTCCATGGTTTTGGCCATGTCATAAGTCTCCGCAGTTTGGGAATGTCGAATGTCGAAATCCGAAGGACGAATGAATCAGTCGAGGGTCAAGAGTCGAGGGTCGAGAGCCAGACGCAAGCGGAGATCGAGATTCTTCCGGCTCTTGACTCTCGACCCTCAGCCCTTGAGCCGTCATTTGCAGCCACAACTCCCCTTCAGCAGCTCGACTTTCGTCGCCCCCTCCAGGTGACAGGCGTTGCCTTCGTCGGTGTCGAGGTGCACTTCGAGCTTGATCCGCTCGCCCGCCCGCACGACGAGATCCTCCAGCACGGTCGTGCAGCCGGGTGAGACGACGCGCAGCTTCATCGCGTCGCCGTTCTTTACGCCGTAATACTCGCAGTCGGCGGGGCCCATGTGGACGTGGCGCATGGCGCGGATGACGCCCTGTTTCAGCTCGACCACGCCCTTCGGACCGACCAGCACGCAGCCGGGAGTACCTTGAATGTTGCCGCTGATCCGCACCGGCGCGTCGATGCCCAAAGAAATTGCATCGGTGAAGGCCAGCTCGACCTGCGAATCGCCGCGGCAGGGGCCGAGCACGCGCACGTTGGGAATCATCCGCCGCCGCGGCCCGACGACGGCCACCGTTTCTTCGGCCGCATAGAACCCGTCCTGGTACAGGTCTTTGGCCGGCGTGAGCGTGGCTCCCGGCCCGAAGAGGGCTTCGACGTGCTCGTCGGTCAGATGGCAATGCCGGGCCGAGATGTTGACCACCAGCGGATTCGGCTTTGGCCGACCGTTTTCGCCAGCGAGAGAGCGCAGGATCACGTCGCGGACGACGCGCTCGACGTCGGACCGGTTGAGCGATCCATTGTGTTTTGCCGTCCGAATCATTTGGCAATCGTGAGTTCAATTCCCGCCGTCTCGATCACGCGCCGCCACTCGTCGCTGATGCCGTCGTCGATGACCATGCGGTCGGCGACGTCCAGTTCGCACAGGTGGGCGAGCGCCGGGCGGCCGAGCTTGCTGCTGTCGCAGACGAGGATCACCTCTTGGGCCGATTCGATCATCTGCCGCTCGGTCTCGACCAGCAGCGTGTTGCTGTTGTACAGGCCGCGTTCGGTGACGCCGCCGGCGCTCATCACCAGCCGGCGGACGTGGATGTGCTTGAGGGCCGCCACGGCCAGCGGACCCAGGTTGACTCCCGTTTTCGGATGCAGATAGCCGCCGATGACCACCAGTTCGATCTGCGGCTGGTTCACCAGCAGGTTGACGATCGGCAGCGAGTTGGTGACGACCTGCTGCGACCGGCCCGCCAGACAGCGGGCGACTTCCAACGTGGTGGTGCCGCCGTCGAGCAGCACCGGCTCTCCCGGTTCGATCAGTTCCACCGCGGCCGCCGCGATCCGCCTCTTCTGAGCCGCATTGCGGGAACGGCGTTCTTCAAAATCTGTGAGGGACTCTCCGATATAGGCCGCCCCGCCGCGGGTGCGGCGGACTTGACCGATGCTGTCAAGATATTCCAGATCCCGTCGGACGGTGGATTCGCTGGCTCCGCAGCGTTCCGCAAGCTGTTGGAGAGACGCAAATCCTGTCTCTTCAATGACTTTTAGCAACTGGTCGCGTCGTTGGTCGAGGAGCATCGTGCCCTGCCGAGACTGCCTGCGATCTCCATGTTTCGTCCAATCATGCCATATCCTGTCACTCATTGCAACTATAGGCGTGCACTTTTGGAAGATTTACTCCACAACCAGTCACAACTGTGCGGAATGAGTCCGCGTTCCGTTCGTAGTAAGGAAAGCAGCGCCACCCGCGGCCATTCAGCCGGCGATGGCTGCGTGCAGCGCGCAATCCTTGCCCGCCAGGTCGCGGACGATCCGCACCGCTTCGTAAGCCCCGGTCGCTGCACACAGCCGTTCGACGTCCTGCGCCTGCTGCGGCGAGATCTCGACGAACAAGTGCCCGCCGGGTTGCAGGTGCCCGGGGGCCTCGGCGATCAGCCGGCGAATGACGTTCAGCCCCTCAGGCCCGGCGCGCAATGCGAGCAGTGGCTCGTGCAGCCGGACATCCGGCGGTAGATTGGCGATCTCATCGTCGCGCACGTACGGCGGATTGCTGATGATGAAGTCGAACCGCTCCGAGGCTTCCAGCGGAGCGAACAAGTCGCCCTTCAGGAACCGCACGCGGTCCTGAACGCCGTGGGCTTGTGCATTCTCTCTCGCGACCGCGAGTGCTTCGCCGCTGATGTCAACGGCCGTCAGCGACGCCCCCGAAAGATTGACCGCGATCGCCACGGCGATGCAGCCTGACCCCGTGCAGACATCCAGAATCCGCGGGGCCTCGTGCCGTTTCGCCAATTCCAGCAGCTCGATGATCAGCGTTTCGGTATCCGGCCGCGGGACCAGCACGGCCGGCGTCATGCGGAAATCGAGGCTGAAGAACTCGCGGTGGCCCACCAGGTACGCGACCGGCTCGGCCGCCGCCCGCCGCCGCACCAGATCCCGCATGATCGCCCGCTGGTCCTCGCTGACGATTTCGCCGAAGTGGGTGTAAAGCTCGATCCGCTGGCAGCCGCGGGCGTGAGCGAGCAGGATTTCGGCATCGAGCCGCGGCGTCTCGCTGGCGTGCGTCGCCAGATGGGCAGTGGTCCATTCGAGGATCCTGCGGACCGTCCATGGGGCCGCACTGGACGATTCCGGACCGGCAGGATCGCCCATGTCACGATCCCTTCAGCCGTTCCTGGCGGTCAAACTCCACGAGGGCGTCGATCAGCTCGTCGAGCTCGCCCTGCATGATCTGATCGAGCCGGTGCAGCGTGAGGCCGATGCGGTGATCCGTTACGCGGCCCTGAGGGAAGTTGTATGTGCGGATCCGCTGGCTGCGGTCGCCCGTGCCGATGAGCGTGCGCCGGACATTGGACCGCTGGGCGGCCGCCTCCGCCTCCTTCTGCTCCAGGAGCCGGCTGCGGAGCACGCGCATGGCCTTGGCGCGGTTCTTGTGCTGGCTCTTCTCGTCCTGGATCTTGACGACGATGCCCGTGGGCAGGTGCGTGATGCGGACGGCGCTTTCGGTCTTGTTGACCTTCTGCCCGCCGGGTCCTCCCGCCCGCATGGTGTCGATCACCAGGTCATCGTCGCGAATGTCGACCTCCACGTCGCTGGCTTCGGGCAGGACGGCGACTGTCGCGGCGCTGGTGTGGATGCGGCCCTGGGCCTCGGTCTCGGGTACGCGCTGCACGCGGTGTCCGCCGCTTTCGAACTGCAACTGGTGGAACGCCCCCTCACCCGCGATCGAAACGACCACGTCTTTGAAGCCGCCCAGTTCCGTGGGGCTGGCGTCGAGTACCTCGAACTTCCAGCCGCGATTCTCGGCCAGCTTCTGGTACATCTCGAACAGGTCGCGGGCGAACAGGGCCGCCTCGTCGCCGCCGGTGCCGGCGCGAATCTCCATGATCAGCCCGCCGCGGGTGATGGAATCGCCGGCGGTGGCGAGATCCTCCAGATCGACGGCAAGCGCCTCGCGGCGCTTGAGGAGTTCCGCCAGCTCGGCTTCGGCGTAGGCGCGGCCGTCGCCGTTCGTCTCTTCCTCGAGCATGCCGTGGGCGGCGGCGATGTTTTCTTCGAGGTCGTAGTACGAGCGCACCGCTTGGGCGACCTTGGCCAGCCCGCCGTACTCGCGCTGGATCGCCAGCATGCGGCTGACGTCGGCAAGCACTTCGGGATCCTGAAGCTGCCGCTCCAGTTCTTCGTAGCGTCTGAGCTTGGTATCAAGGCTGGGAAACATGACCGCGGCCCCCGCGAAAGCGACTGCCGCCGCCCCGGAAAGAAGGGGCGGCGTGGAACCCACTCAAAGCTGCCGCACAGCAACGTGCGCGCGACGGCGACGACCTCCGTGTCGCGGGAGGGCGCTAATGGAAGGGAACGAGGCGGACGGGGGCAGTCATGCGATTGAGATCGTAGAGCAAGCGTCCCGCTTGCTCGGGCCAGGAGCGAGTGGGACTTCCTCTAACACACCCGCACAAGCGAGACGCTTGTGCGACGGGACGCTCAGAAAACCTACTCTTCCGCAGCCGGCTCGCCGGTCTGGCGGCGCTTGGCCCAGTTGTACTTGCGCTGGAACTTCTCGACGCGGCCGGCCGAATCGACGTACTTCATCTTGCCGGTGAAGAACGGATGCGATGATGAGCTGACCTCGACGCGGACGACGGGATAGCTCTTGCCGTCCTCCCACTCGATCATCTCCTTCGAGTTGATCGTCGAGCGGGTGAGGAACTTGTCGCCGGTGGACGTATCGAGAAACACGACCGGGTGGTAGTCGGGGTGGATGTCTTTTTTCATCGTCGAGCAGCCTGGCGGGCGGCGTGGGCCGGAGCCGGAAAATGGTGTGGAAACAGATGTTCTCGATCGGGAAGTTTACGAGGCGTCCGGCCGCGGGGCAAGTTCAGGCGGAGCATTGCCGGCTGCGTGCGGCTCGACGGGCGGCTTTCACTCCGGCAACTCCCGCCCGCGGGTTTCCGGGGCGAAGACGAGCAGCACGGCCCCAGCCAGGAACAGCAGGCTGAGCAGGGCGGCCGCGTTCTCCAGCGAGAAACCCCAGTCGCGCTGCATCCAGCCGCTGAGGAACAGAATGGGCGCCGCCAGAATCCGCCCGACGTTGAAGCAGAACCCCGCCCCGGTGCCCCGCAGCCGTGTCGGAAACAACTCGGGAAAATACACGGCGTACCCGGCGTGCATCCCCAGCGTGAGGAAGCCGAACACCGGCAGCGCGACCAGCCACACCTGCCAGCCCGCCAGAAGCTGAAACGCGACCAGCGCCGCCGCCAGCCCGCCCAGGTGGTACACGAGGAACGCCTTCCGCCGCCCCAGCCATTCGCTGAATGGCCCGAAGCATAACAGGCCGATCCCGCCGCCAGTCGTCACCAGGAACATGCCCAGCATTTCCCAGTTCTTGATGCGGCCCGCCAGCTCGCCGCGGACCGTCACGAAATACGCGGCGGCCAGTTCCGCCGCCTCCTTGGATTCGGCCCGGTAGACGACCGGGTCCGGCAGCCGAATCTCGCCGTCGCCCGTCGGCAATCTCTGGTCCAGCTTGAGCCGTACCGCAAAGCCGGCCGGAGATCCCGACGCCGCGTCATCGACGGTAAACTCGCGCGCGCGAATGTCGCGTTCCCGCGTCAACTCGCGCGCCGCCTGGAGCAACGCGTCCCAATCGGCCGACTTCGCGGCCGCCGCGTGTTTCTCGTCGTCGCGAATTTCCTCCATCGCCGAACGCAGCAGCGGCTCCAGATGCTCGCGCCGCGTTTCCTCGCTGACGAGGATGCCGGGCCGCAGCTTGCTCGATTGCAGCGGCGTCGCCGCGGCGGACGCAGTCGTCTCCGCCGGCGGACTCGCCGTCGGAAGATAGTACGGCAGCACGTCGGCCCGCATCAGGTCTTTGCCGTAAATGTGCACGCCCCAGAAGGTCGCCATGCCCAGGGCCGCCAGGCCCGTGCCCACGAGCGTGTTACGCCGCCAGCGGGGCTCGAACAGTTCCTCGAAGCTGCCGAGCTTCTGCGTCAGGTCGTTGATGGCCGAGGTGCGGACCTCCTCCCAGTGCTCCGGCTCTCGCAGGCTGCGGCGGATCCAGATGATCAGAAGTGCGGGAAGTACGCCGACCAGAAATCCAAGACGCCAGGGCAGCGACGGATCCATCGTCTCGCCCAGCACCGGTTTGAGCAGATCGTGCACAGCGCGGGCGAACGTCTGATTGCCGATGATGAACACGCCCGCCAGGATCGCCAGATATGTGCCGAACACGCTGGACGCGTGAAAGATCCCCAGCGAGCGGGCGCGGGCGCGTTTGGGGAAGACCTCGGCCACCAGCGTGCTGGCGACGGCCCATTCCCCGCCGACGCCCATCGCCACCAGGAAGCGGAAGCCGGCCATGTGCCACCACTCCTGCGAGAACGCACTGAGGCACGTGAACGCGGAGTACATGAGAATGGTGAACGTCATCGTCCGCTTGCGGCCGATGCGATCGCTCATCACGCCGAACAACACGCCGCCGAGCGCCCCGCCCAGCAGAAATGCGCCGAACGTGATGTTGTTGTAGTACGCGATCCAGCCTTTGTGGTCTTCGACCGGGAGCTGCCGCACGTCCTCGGGCAACAGCGAAGGCATGGCCTCGTTCATGCTGGCCACGAAGATCTGCCCCTCGAACACGTCGAACACCCAGCCCAGCGATGCGATCGCCAGCACGATCCACTGGTAGCGGGTGACCTCGGCGTACCACGGGCGGTCGTCGCGTTCGGCATCGCCGGTCGGCACAGTCGCATTCACGGCATCGTCTCGCAGGCATCCATCGGGCCACGGAACCATCGAGCGGTCCACTATGGACCGAATCGCGTCCGCGTTCAAGATCCGGCCCGTTTAGCCGCGTCCCAGCGGGACGCGAGGCCGCGCGCGTCCCGTTGGGACGCGGCTAAACGGCGAACCCTTGCGTGGGCGTGTCTCGCACCGTCGCGCGCTGTAGGATGGATGGCCGCCGCGGAGCGCACGCCCACGCCGGCGGAGTCCACCCACGAATTGTGGAATCAACGCGATGAGTTCATCTGCAACAATCCGCATCGGCGCCTGCGTACTGGCGGCTGCGGCGGCCGCGTCGATGCCGCCTCACCTGCCCGCGGCCGAGCGGCCGAACGTGCTGTGGATTATCGGCGAAGACCTGGGGCCGGAGCTGGCCTGCTACGGCACGCCGGAGGTCCGCACGCCGCATCTCGACGACCTGGCGAAGCGCGGCGTGCGGTTCACGAGGGCGTTTACGACCGCGCCGGTCTGCTCGGCCAGCCGCTCGGCCTTCATCACGGGCATGTACCAGACGACGATCGGCGCCCACAACCACCGCTCGCACCGCGACGACGGCTACCGACTGCCCGAAGGCGTGCGGATCATCACCGACCGGCTCCGCGACGCGGGCTACTTCACCGCCAACGTGACGGACCTCGCCCAGGGCGTCAAAGGCACCGGCAAGACCGACTGGAACTTCCACGTCGCAGGCCGCCCGTTCGACTCCGCCGACTGGGACGATCTCAAGACCCATCAACCGTTCTACGCGCAGGTCAACTTTCCGGAAACGCATCGCGGCGGCGCATGGGACAGCGCTCACCAGCGCATCCCGCACACGGCCGATCCTGCAAAGGTCGTCATCCCGCCGTACTATCCCGATCATCCGGTCACCCGCAACGACTGGGCGCAATACCTCAACACGGTGATGGCCCTCGACGCCAAGGTCGGCCTGGTCCTGAAGAAGCTGCGCGAGGACGGCCTCGCCGACAACACGGTCGTGATCTTCATGGGCGACCACGGTCGGGCGATGGTCCGCGGCAAGCAGTGGTGCTACGACAGCGGCCTGCGGGTCCCGCTCATCATCTATTGGCCGGAGAAGCTCGAGGCGCCGCAAGGCTACGACGCCGGCCGTGTCAGCGGGCGGCTGATTGAGGCGATCGACCTGACGGCGACGACGCTCGATATCGCCGGCATCGAAAAACCGCCGCGGATGCAGGGGCGAGTTCTGTTCGGTCCGCGGGCCGATCCGCCGCGCGAGTACGCCTTCGGCGCCCGCGACCGCTGCGACGAGACGGTGTTCCGCATCCGCACCGTCCGCACGCCCCGCTACCGATACATCCGCAATGTTCTGCCCGAGCGGCCGTTCCTGCAACAAAACCGCTACAAGGAACGGCAGTACCCGGTCATCCACTTGTTACGGATGCTCGACAAGCGCGGCGAGCTGACGCCCGCACAGGCATTCCTCACGGCTCCCCGCCGCCCGGCCGAAGAACTGTACGACCTCGAACACGACCCGTGGGAGATCCACAACCTGGCGGAGTCGCCCGAGCACCGCAAAGTGCTGACGGATCTGCGAGCCGCCGTCATGGACTGGATCGAGCGCACCGACGATCAGGGCCGCTTCCCCGAGCCGCCGGAAGTGCTTCGCAAATGGCAGGACGACCGCAAGGCCGAAGACGACGCCGCGATCGCCCGGCGGCGGAGGGAAGTCGAGTGGCAGGTGGAGAATCAATAGACCGGATGATTCGGGCTATATGGCAACGCCGCATCCCCACGCGCACGAGCGCCCCACCCGAGTCCGCTGGCTGATCTTCGCGCTCGTCTGCGCCACGTCGTTCATTCTCTATCTCCACCGCTACACGTGGGGCTTCATCAAGGCCGACGTGCAGGAGGAGTTCGGCTGGTCGGAGCCGCAGCTCGGCGTGCTCGACGGGCTGTTTGGCGTCAGTTACGCGTTGGGGCAGATTCCCTCCGGCATTTTGTGCGACTGGTTCGGGCCGCACGTGCTGTTGGGTTCGATCATCGTCCTGTGGTCGGTGTCGATGGGCGCCGTCGCGCTGGCGACGGGACTGGTGTCGATGGCGATCGCCCGCTTCGCCTTCGGGCTGACGCAGGCGGGCTGCTATCCCACGATCAGCAAGGTGACGAAGCTGTGGTTCCCGCTGGCCGAGCGGACGCGCGTGCAGGCCTGGATCGCCACGTTCTTCGGCCGCGGCGGCGGGGCGCTGGCCTTCGTGCTGTTGGGGACCGTGCTGATGGGTTGGCTCGGCCTGTCGTGGCGGTGGGCCATTCTCGCGTTGACGCTGGTGGGACTGGCCTTCGCCGTGGTTTTCGTGCTCCTGTTCCGCAACACGCCCGGCAGCCACCCGGCGGTCAACGATGCGGAAGTCGAGCTCATCACTGAAGGCCGTCCCGACGTGCAGACGGCTACGCGCACCCGGCTGCGCTGGTCACGGCTGTTGGCCAGCGGCAACATGCGAATGTTCTTCGTGCAGCAGTTCACCAGCGCCTACGCCGACAATGTCTTCGTCTACTGGATCCCGCTGTTTCTGCTGACGACCAAGAACGTGGACGTGGGTGCGGCCGGCTGGATGGCCGCCATTCCGCTGCTGGGCGGGGCCGTCGGCGGCATGCTGGGCGGCGAACTGCAGTCGCAGCTCATCCTGCGCACGGGCAACCGGCGGTGGTCGCGCAGCCTAGTCGGCATGGCCGGCAAGCTGCTGGCCACGATCCTCATGTTCGTCAGCCTGGCCTTTGACGATGCGCTGGTCATCGTCGGCGTGCTGGCCGCCGTCAAATTCTTCAGCGACTGGAGCCAGCCCGCAGTCTGGGGCACGATCACCGACATCGCCGGGCGCAACGCCGGCTCGGTGTTCGGGGCGGTCAACACGTGCGGTTCGATCGCGTCGTTTCTGGCCGGGCCGACGATCGGCATGTTGATCATGTTCTTCGCCACGCGCGAGGCCGTCGAAGGCGAAACGGTAACGCCCGCCGCCGTGGAAGCCGTTCCAGCGGACGACGTGTCGCGGCGCACCACGCGGTACCAGCTCGCCAACCGCACCATCTCTCGCGATCAGCCGCTGGTGGCGATGATCCTGCACGAGGGACAACCGGCGTACCGGGTCGAGGTGAGCGAAGATGGCGAATTCCGCTTCGACACGGTGGCGGAATCCGCCGCGGCCCAGTTCCCGGAGCCCGTGCCGTCGCTCAGCCGTCTCAGCCGAGAGCGAGGCAGCCTCCGCCTCCGCTGGCAGGCGCCGCCGCCGGAGCATTCACTGGTCGTCGAGTACGAGCGGATGGACTACAGCGACGGCTGGGGGGCGCTGTTTCTGGCACTGGGGGCGGTGTATCTCGTCTCGTCGCTGTCGTGGCTGTTCATCGACTGCACGGAACCGCTCGACCCGGACGACCACTCATGATGGCGGTCGCGCCGATTGAGTTGCCTGTCTCGCAGCCCTAGAATGGCGCCTGAGGCTCTTTTCTGCGATTCGCCCACGCCACAAGATCGTCCGGTCCATGCGCTTTCGCGGCTCCCAGACACCGCCACCCTGGCTGAACCGCCGCGACCAGTTTCGCCTGCTGCGGATGGTGGGCCTGCTCGTTCTCGTGATGGTGGCCGTCAAGCTCGCCGCCGATCCGTCGATCTGGCGGACGCTGTTGTTCATGGGTGAGCCGCAGCAGCAAAGCGCACCGTCCGACGAGAGCGACCGGCGAACCACCGCCGACAAGACGGCGCTGCGCGACGATGAATTCCGTTCGCAGAACGCTCCGAAAGCTGACGTCGCTGTGTCGCCTGCCCCGAAAGGTGAAGGTGCGGCGGCCGGCGCAGGGCGGCCGGCGGCGGAGCAGACGCTCTCGATCGATCCCGCGGTGTTCGTCGACGTGGAAGACGACTTCGTCGGCCTGCGGGCGAAAGAGGCGGATGCGTTCTACCACGTGCTCGACAAGGCCGCCGCCGTCGATCAGGAAGCACTTCAGGCGGCGGCCGCGCGCGTCGATTACGCGGTGCTGATGGACGATCCGCGTCGCTTCCGCGGCACGCCGCTCACGGTCGAAGGCGAGCTCAAAGGTCTCACCAAAACCGCCGTGCCGCCGAACGACGCGGGCATCGAGACGGTGTACGAGGCGTGGCTGTTCAACCGCGACTCGTGGCCGAACCCCTATTGCATCCGCTGCCTGGAAGTTCCCGAGGGGATTCCTATGGGCAGCCGCATCAGCCAGACCGTGCGCGTTCGCGTCACCGGTTACTTCTTCAAGAACTTCGGCTACGCCTCGGAAGGCGGCTTCAGCAAAGCGCCGATGGTACTGGCGGAGCGGCTCGAATGGCTGAAGTCGAAGCCGGCCGCCCACATCGGCGAATCGAAGCTGATCCCGTGGCTGGCGGGCATCGCCGGGGCCATCGGTCTCATACTGGCGGTTGCGGTCTGGCGGTTCCTCGCCGGCGACCGCAAGTTCGAGGAGACGCATCTGAAGCGACTGACGGCCGCCCCGCCGGAAGCCATCGACGCGCTCTCGGGCGTCGAGCAGGTCGATCCGGGGGAGATCTTCCGCCGGATGAGCTCTGCGGAAATATCGAATGACGAAGCCCGAAGGACGAAAGAATGACGAAACCCGAAGCCCGAATGGCCGCGCTCGGTATCGCCTGCGCTCTGTTCGCTTGTTTGCCAACTGCTGCCGCTGAGGGGCGCGACGACGAGCGGGAGGCGGCGAACTCGCCGCGCAACGTGGTGCTGTTCGTCGTCGACGATCAGGGATTTCAGGCGGGCTGCTACGGCGACAAGGTGGCGAAGACCCCGGCCATCGACCGCCTCGCTGCCGAGGGCGTGCGGTTCACGCGGGCCCACTGCACGACGGCCAGTTGCAGCGCCAGCCGCAGCGTGCTGCTCACGGGGCTGCAGAACCACGCGACAGGGCATTACGGGCACGCGCACGGCTACAACCACTTCAGCACGTACGAGTCGGTGCAGACGCTGCCCGTGATGCTGGCCGAGGCGGGCTACCGCACGTGCTCGATCGGCAAGTACCACGTGGCCCCCGAGTACGTCTACCACTTCGAGACGTACCGCAATCAGGGCGCGCAGGGGAATCGCAACGCCGTCCGCATGGCGCAGAACGCCAGGGAGTGGATCGCCGAAGACGACGAGCGGCCGTTCTTCCTCTACTTCTGCACGAGCGACCCGCACCGCGGTGGCGGTCCCGACGGCTTCGCCAACCACAACGACGACCCCACGTATTATCCCGGCGTGAAGCCGGTGCGCTACGACCCAGAAGAGATGGGCGTACCGCCGTGGCTGCCCGACCTGCCGGAAGTCCGCCACGAACTGGCCGAGTATTACCAGGCGATCAGCCGCCTCGACCAGGGGCTGGGGGTGCTGCTCGATGCGCTCGAAGAAACAGGCCACGCCGACGATACGCTGGTGATCTTTCTGAGCGACAACGGCCCGCCGTTCCCCGGGGCGAAGACGAACCTGTATCAGCCGGGAATGAACCTGCCGCTTATCGTGCGGCGGCCGGACCAGAAGCAGCGCGGCACCACCAACGACGCGCTGGTCTCGTGGGCCGACATCGCGCCGACGATTCTCGATTATTGCGGAGTGACGCCGCAGCCGGTCCCGGCCATTCGCCCGCAGGAGAACACAGGCCGGCGTGCGGAAGGCGGCCCGAAGCGGCCGGTGACGTTCCACGGCCGCTCGTTTTTGAGCGTCGTCGACGAAGAGCACCCGCAGGGCTGGGACGAAAGCTACGCCTCGCACACGTTCCACGAGATTACGATGTACTACCCCATGCGGGTCGTCACCAGCGGGAACCTCAAGTACATCTTCAACATCGCGCACCAGCTTCCGTACCCGTTTGCGTCGGATCTCTACCGCTCGCCCACGTGGCAGGCGACGCTGAAGGAGCCGCTCAGCGTCTACGGCAGGCGGCCGGTGTCGCAGTACCTGCACCGTCCGCGGCACGAGCTATACGATCTCGAAGCCGATCCCGACGAGCTGAACAACCTCGCCGACAAACCGGAGTACCAGGACAGGCTGAAGGAACTGCAGGACAAGCTCAAAAGCTGGCAGAAGCGGACGGGCGACCCCTGGGTCCTCAAGTGGGAATATGAATGATCGAACTCAAGAACATCCTGCTGCCGACCGACTTCAGCGAGCCTTCGCTGGCGTCGGCGCGGTACGCGCTGGAGCTGGCGCGGCGGTTCGGCTCGCGCGTGCACCTGTTGTACGTGATCGAAGATCCGCAGGTGTTCCTGCCGCCGTTCGAGCACCAGGCGATCCCCTCGCGGGACGAGCTGGAAGCTTTCGCCCGCGATGCACTCGACGCCTGGGAATTGCCGGAGGGTGCCGAGGGTTGCGACATCGTGCGGCGTTTCCGCCACGGCACGCCGTTCACGCAGATCATCAACGACGCCCGCGAAAACGACATCGACCTGATCGTCCTCGGCACGCACGGCCGCGGCGCGATGGCGCATCTCCTGATGGGCAGCGTGGCCGAAAAAGTCGTCCGCAAGGCCCCCTGCCCGGTGCTGACGGTGCGGCCCGAAGGCCACCAGTTCATCCACCCGGCAGCGGAGGCACTCTCTCCGAGCGACTCACCGTAAGGACCGCCAGAAATGGACCGCATCCGTATCGGCCAGATCGGCGTCGGGCACGCACATGCCGCGGGCAAGATGGCCGCGTATCGCGCTTCGGCCGATTACGAGGTCGTGGGGCTGGTCGAGCCGGATCCGGCGCTGCGTCCGCGCGCGGATCGGGAACCGTACCGCGGCGTGCCGCTGATGACGCTGGAGCAATTGCTGAACGTGCCGGGCCTCAAGGCCGTGGCGGTCGAAACGCCGGTGCGCGACCTGCTGAATTATGCCGAGAAGTGCATCGACGCCGGGCTGCACATTCATCTCGACAAGCCGGCGGGCGAGTCGCTGCCGCAGTTTCGGCGCATCCTCGAAGCGGCTGCCCGCAAGCATCTGCTGGTGCAGATGGGCTACATGTACCGCTACAACCCGGGCGTCGTGCTGCTGCGCGAGTTCCTCAAGAAGGGCTGGCTCGGCGAGCCGTTCGAGGTGCACGCCGTGATGAGCAAGGTGGTCCCGCCGGCCGCGCGGAAAGAACTCGCCGAGTATCCCGGCGGGATCATGTTCGAGCTCGGCTGCCACGTCGTCGATCTGGTCGTCGGCGTGCTGGGTCCGCCGCAAAAGGTCACTCCCTTCCACCGGCATTCGGCGGCCATCGACGATCGGCTGATCGACAACATGCTGGCCGTGTTCGAGTATCCCGCGGCGCTCGCGACGGTGAAATCGACCGCCAACGAAGTCGAGGGCTTCGCCCGGCGGCATTTGACGGTGTGCGGCAGCGGGGGCACGTTCCACATCCAGCCGCTGGACAACCCGGCGGTGAAGCTGGCGCTCTCGCAGCCGCGCGGCCGTTATGCCGCCGGCTACCAGGACGTGCCGCTGCCGAAGTACACGCGCTACATCGACGATGCGGCGGACATGGCCCGCGTGATCCGCGGCGAGCAGGAGTTCGAATTCTCCTACGAGCACGACCTCGCCGTGCAGCGGGCGGTGCTGGAGGCGTCAGGGCGGCCGCTCGACGGGGCGGCGTCGTGACCCATCTCGCAGAGCACGAGGCGCCGCCGCGCGTCGATAAGTCGGACGAGCGCATCCGCCGGATGTTCGGCGAAATCTCGCCCCGCTACGATCTGCTCAACCACGTCCTGTCCGGCGGCATCGACATCCTGTGGCGGCGGCGGACGGTGCGCGCGGCCGGCGCGGTCGACGGACCGGTGCTCGATGTTTGCACGGGAACGGGCGACTTGGCGCTGGCGTTCTGGAAGAAGACGCGCGGGAGCGTGCCGGTCGTGGGAGCCGACTTCACGCACGAGATGCTGCTGCGCGCGGTGCAGAAGAGCGGCCGGCGGCGGAGTCGATGGCCCGGCAGAGAGGCGGCAGCGTTCGTCCTGGCCGATGCACAGCGATTACCGTTTGCCGACAAATCGTTCGCTGTCGTTTCGGTGGCGTTCGGTCTCAGGAACGTGGCCGACACCGACCGCGGACTGGCGGAGATGGCGCGCGTCTGCCGTCCGGGAGGCCGCGTTCTGGTGCTGGAGTTCTCGATGCCGAAAAACCGCATCATCGGCGGTCTGTACCGCTTCTACTTCCGATATATTCTGCCGCGGATCGGTCAACTGCTGGCCCGCAATCGGCAGGCGGCATACGAGTATCTGCCGCAGTCGGTGGCCGAATTTCCGCAGGGTGAGGCGCTGGCCGCGAGAATGCGAGCCGCCGGTTTCGAGCCCGTGACATGGCGATCGCTGACGTTCGGCATCGCGACTTTGTATTGTGGAATCAAGCCGGCAGAGTCGAGGGTCGAGGATCGAGAGTCGAGAGCCGGAGCCGCCGCTACCCCATCTGCTCCAGCGCCGTCGATGCCACCAAACAGCGACTCTTCTGGCCCTCGACTTTCGACTCTCGACTCTCGACCTTCTGGCCCTTGACCCTCGTCCCTCGTCCCCATGCGCACCCTCGTTCTTGCCATGACCGGCGCCAGCGGAGCGGTGTATGCCGCCCGCCTGCTGGAGGTCCTGCTGGTGGCCGGCCACCAGGTGCATCTGACGCTCAGTCCGGCCGCGGGTGACGTGCTGCGGCAGGAACTGGGGCTGAGCGTCGATCTCGAGGCCTTCGACCCCGCGGTGCTTTTGCCGGGCGGCGGGGCATCCGACAGCCGGCTGCCGCTCTTGCTCTCTGGCGCCGCGGCGTCACACGCGCTGAGCGATATCATTCGCGAAGGCGACGCGCCCGGCGGGCAGGTCGTTTACCATCATCACCGCGACTTCTCGGCCGGCATCGCCAGCGGATCCTTCCGCACCGACGGGATGGTAATCTGCCCGTGCTCGATGGGCACGCTGGCGGCCGTCGCTCACGGACAGTCCGCCAACCTCATCCAACGTGCCGCCGACGTGCATCTGAAAGAGCGCCGTAAGCTGATCGTCGTCCCGCGGGAAACGCCGCTGGGTTCGATCCAGCTCGACAACATGAAGCGGCTGGCGGATGCGGGGGCGGTCGTGCTGCCGGCGATGCCGGGCTTCTACCACAGCCCGAGCACAATCCACGATCTCGTGGACTTTATCGTGGGGCGCGTCTGCGACCAGCTTGGCGTCGAGCAGCAGTTGATCCGCCGCTGGGGCACGTCAGGCTGATGGGCCGCCGCGGGCCGGAGTCTGGCAGCGATCCAGTTCCTCCCGCAGCGCGAGAATGCCCGCGCCGTCGCACATGCCGTTCAGAACGCGGAGCAATTCCTGCCGCGGGAGATGGTGCACGTCGTCGGCGGTTTCGATCCGCACGACATCTGCGTCTTCCGCGGCGACGTCGACGCCTGCCTGCCCGACGACACGCCTCAGTTCCTTGCGAATCGATTCCAGCATGGCCGAGATCTCCGCTGGATGCGGTTGTAGTTAAATGGGAATGTACCTCGAGCGACCACTCACGAAGAATCGGGGGAATTCCCAGTCGAGGAGCGTCCCGCCGGCCCGCCCGGGCAAGTCGAATATGGGTACAGGCGTGCTTACGTGGATCCCCGACCGGCTCCAGGGAAAAGGACGGAGACGGCCGCGCCGCCCCTTCCCGATGCGCGGGGTCACTCCCCTCAATTACGCTACCCGATGTCCGCTGAACGCGATCAGGATGTCCCTTCCGGCACCGCGGCTCGGCGCGAGTCTTTGTAGCTACGGGGAAAGGAGTGCGAACATGGCCAGACTGACTCTGGGCGCCGCCGCGATGTTTCTCGAGGCCACGACCGCCGCTTTCTCGCTATCGCGGGGAGAGGCGACTCTGCTGACGTGGACGCTCGCCGGAAGTGTGCTGGGCGCCCTCCCCAGCGTGCTGAAGTGGTCCAACGCCTTTTTTGGCGCGAGCGGCTCTGCGGAGCCTGTATGACGCTTGTTGAAGCGCCGGCTTACTAACCGCGCGTCACGTAGTCGCCCATCGTCAGCACGAGCAGGATCGCCAGCCACACGAAGCCGGCTGCGGCCATCACGCGCACCAGCGACAGCGCGTGCCGCAGGTGCATGAAGTACAGTACGATCAGCACCGCTTTCGCCACTGCGATCCCCATCGCCACGACGGGACCCGCCGGCCCCAGGTCGAACTGGGCGACAGCGACCGTCAGCACCAGCAGCACCATCAGGACGCCGAAGATCACCAGGTAGGTCGCGGGCGTGTCGACGTGGCGTTCGCTCATGGTTCAGCCGACCAGATACAAGAGCGGGAACAGGAATACCCACACGATATCGACGAAGTGCCAGTACAGCCCGCCGATCTCGACCGGCGTGTAGTACTCGGGCGAGAAGCGGCCCCGCCACGCCATCACGGCGATCGCGGCCAGGATGGGAATGCCGATCAGCATGTGCAGCGCGTGCAGGCCGGTCATGGCGAAATAGAACGACAGGTAGAGCTCGACTTGGTCCGACTGTGCCTCGATCCGGCGGGCCCGATTGGAATCTGAGGGCGAAGTCTCCACCGTCATCGCCGTCCCCGGCCGCAGCTCGCTCAGCTCCACCGGGTGCTTGTCCAGCGTGATGGCAACATCCTCCGGCACCGTAAACAGCAGCTCGCGGCCCTCCACGTCGAACAGCAGCCTGCGGTCGTCGATCCGCACCATGTGTCCGACGTGAGCGCCGGCGGGGGCGTGTTTTTCCAGGACCTTGAGGAGGGTGAAGTTCGGCCCCGGGAACAGCCGCTCGTGGACCTTGTGGGCATATTCGTAGCCCTTGATGCCCAGAAAGCCGATGCCGAACGCGATCGTCATCGCCAGGTACCAGAACACGCGCCTTCCGCGGCCGGTGGCGGCCGCGTGGACCGCGAGCGCGACGGTCAGGCTGCTCACGAGCAAGAGCGCCGTGTTGATCGTGCCCAGCACGACATCCTGGTGATGGCTGCCCGCCGCCCACGCGTGCGGGTAGCGCGAGCGGTAGACGGTGTAGCCCAGAAACATGCCGCCGAAGAACAGCACTTCCGTCGCCAGAAACACCCACATGCCCATGTTCGCCGCCGCGAACTGCTGTTCGGCGTCGTCGAAATGGTGGGCGACGTGTGCGGCCGCGTGGCTCATGGGAAACTTCGAGTCAAGGGTCGAGAGTCGAGAGCCAGACGCAAGCGAGTGGGCAGTCTCTGGCTCTCGACTCTTGTCATTTCGGCCCGAATTGTCCGGCTATCTCCACCAGCGTACGCACCATGCAGCCGGTGGCCCCTCCCTCGCGGTGTGGCTTGTTGCTGGATGCAAACGACGCGCCGGCAATGTCCAGATGGACCCAGGGCGTTTTGGACACGAATTTTTCGAGGAACTTCGCGGCCGTAATCGCCCCGCCCCACCGCGGACCGACGTTCTTGCAATCGGCCACGTCGCTTTTCAGAAGCTCGGCGTAGTGGTCGAACATAGGCAGCGGCCACACGTCTTCGCCCACGCGCTTCGCCGCCGACAGCACCGCCTGCTGCCATGCCTCGTCATTCGAGAAGCAGCCGGTCACTTCTTCGCCAAGGGCCACCATGCACGCGCCGGTAAGCGTCGCCAGGTCGATGAGCTTCGCCGCCCCCTCGTCGACGGCGTAGCACAACACGTCCGCGAGCACGAGGCGGCCTTCGGCGTCGGTGTTGAGCACTTCGATCGTCGTGCCGTTGCGGGCCGTCAGCACGTCGCCCAGCTTGTACGAGCGGCCGCTGACCATGTTCTCCACGAGGCCCATGTAGCCGGCGACATTCACCGGCAGCCCGAGCCGCGCGATCGCCGCCATCGCCCCCAGCACCGTGGCCGCCCCGGCCATGTCGCACTTCATAAAGACCATGCCGTCGGTCGGCTTCAGGGAGAGGCCGCCGCTGTCGAACGTCACGCCCTTGCCGATGAGCGCCAGCGTGGGCGCATCGCCCTTGCCGCCGCGATAGCGCAGCACGACCATCCGCGGGGGCTGATCGCTGCCGCGGGCGACCGCCAGGAGCGAATCCATCCGCTCGGCCTCCAGCCGCGACTGGTCGAAGATTTCGCACTCCAGGCCGTACTTTTCCGCGAGGGCCTGCGCCTGCTGGGCGAAGGAATGCGGATAGATGTCCTGCGCGGGGCGGTTGACGAGTTCGCGGGTGAGGTTCATCGCTTCGCCCACGATCTGGCCGCGACGGACAGCTTCTTCCATACCCGCCGCATCGCCGCCCGGTTCGACGGCCACGCTCGCCTCGTCGAATAAAAACCGCTTGTGCTCCGACTGGTACAGGTCCTGCCCGACACAGCCCACTGTCAACGTGGTGGCGATGAGCGCGGCGGCCTCGGCGGGGGCCATCGACGCCACGGGGGCGGAGGGCCAGGCGACGGCGACTTTCTGGTGCTCCTTCTCCGACGCCTTGCGGGCCGACGTCAGTAGCGCCTTCTCCAGCCGCGCGGCCGTCAACTCCTCGAGCTTCCCCAGCCCAACCAGCAGCAGTCGCCGCGCCGCGATTCCGCGCGGACCGTGGACGGTGAGCAGTTCGGCGTGCTTGCCCGTCAGATCCTCGGCCTCGCGCAGCCGCGCGAGCTGCCCGTCCAGCGCCCGATCGAGTTCGCCCGCCGCCCCCGACAGATCGAACTCTTCCGGCAGCCCGACGACGAGCCAGTCGGCTTCGACATCTTTCCACGCGCTGGTGACGACGCGGCACTTCATCGGTAGAGATCCTCGGCAGTCACGCTCACTGGGGCATCGCGGGAGACAATTCGATGTCGCAGATGGTTTGGAAATCGCAGCGGCAGGCGATGACCCCACTGGCTTTCCCTGCCCCAGCCACGACCACGACCGGGACCATTCAATCGGATGACGGCCACGTTGGCAACCGGAATCGGCCCGACCCGAGTGGCCGCTTCGCCGTTTAATAGCCGCGACTCGGAGAGGAGCGCGGGCGCCTAAACGGACACGGGCCGCTGCGGCTTCGGTTCCTGGGCGACCGGCGGCGGAGTCGGCGGCGACATACCGGCGACGTCGTCGGACGCGAAGCCCGCCAGGCGGGCCAGGCGGTTGCGCGTGCCCAGCGCGAGGTGGAATACCGTCGGCACCAGCACCAGCGTGAAGACCGTGCTGACGATCAGGCCGCCCAGGATCACGCTGCCCAGGCCGCGGTAGAGTTCGCTGCCGGCCCCCGGGAACAACACCAGCGGCAACAGGCCCAGCACGGTCGTCAGCGTCGTCATGAAGATCGGGCGGATGCGGCCGGCCACGCTTTCGGTAATCGCCTGCTCCGGCGGCAGGCCCTCGTAGCGCATGTGGTTCAAGGCCTGGTGCACGATCAGGATCGCGTTGTTTACCACCGTGCCGATGAGGATGATGAAGCCCAGCATCGTCAGCACATCCAGCGCCTGGAACGTGAACAGGTTGAGGATTTCGAGGCCCAGGATGCCGCCGATGGCCCCCAGCGGCACGCTGAAGATGATCACCAGCGGATACAGCCACGATTCGAACAGCGCCGCCATCAACAGGTACGTGATCAGGAGCGCCAGAAAGAGATTCCAGCGGAGCGCGTGCCATGCCTGCCGCAGGTCGTCGGCCGTGCCGGAGAGCGTGATGCGATAGCCGCCCTCCAGCTCGCCGCGGGCGTTGAGCGGTGCGATGATTTCGCTCTCGATCCGCTCCATGGCCTCTTCCAGCGGCGTGGTCAGGGGGGGCGTGACCTGAATGGTCACCGTCCGCTGCCGCTCGCGGCGATGGATCTGCTCGGGGCCGCTGCGGAGAGCGATGTTCGCGACGGCCGAGAGCGGGACCACGTCGCCCGAGGGAGTGGCGACGAGCAGTCCCTCCAGGTCGGCGTTGTGGCGAACGGTCTCCTCCGCGCCTAGGATCGTCAGATCGACCTTATCGCCGCCGATGAAGTAATCGCCCGCGTAGGCTCCGTCCACCAGCGCGTTGACGGCGTAGCCCAGGTCGGCGACGGTGAAACCCAGCTCGGCGGAGCGGGACGGATCCGGCTCGATATGCACCTCCGGGCTGGACAGCTCCAGGCTGGGCTGCGGCAGGGCCTGGGCTTCCGGCAGGAGCCGCTCCACGTCGGCCTTGACGAGTACGCCCAGTTCGATCAGCCGCTCGAGCTCGGGGCCGGTGATCTCGACGTCGATCGTGCGGCCGCCGCTGCTGCCGCGCTCGAACAGGCTCGACTGCCTGGCGACGGCGATTGTGCCGGGAAACTGGCCGCCGACCTCGCGCAACAGCGGGATTAACTCGCGGACGCGCATGGGGTCGTCGGCCCGGAAGCCCATGAAGATCTGCCGGCCGCGGACCACGAAGAAGTAGTAGTTGATGATCGGGTACGGGAGCCGCTCCGCCTCCGGCGTGCCGGGGTTGGCGTCCCAGTAGGGCTTGAGGTCGGTTTCGATCTTGCGGCCGAACTCTTCGAGATGCTCCAGGTTGTAGCCCGGCGGCGGCGAGAGCGACGCGAACACGAAGTTGCGGTTGCCGGTGGGCAGGTATTCCACCCGCGGCCAGAAGGCCCACAACACGAGCACGACCGCGGCGACAAACACCGCGACCGTGCCCAGGGAACGCAGCCGCCCCGCCAGGATCCAGCGGTTCAGCCCCACGACCGCCTTCACGAAGCCGCCGCCCACGCGATCGAGTCCGCCGGCAATTCCGCGGGCCAGCGCCTGAACGTTGCCGGTCGCGGCCTGCCGGCCGCGCCCGTTCGCGCGGCCGTCGCCGTTGCCCTCGACGGGGGCCTGAGCGTGCGTCTCGTCCGCCGATGCTCCCGCGTTATACCGGGTGCGGAAGCCGAACAGCCGCGCCGCCGAAGTCGGAATCAGCGTGAACGAAACCACGAGCGACAGCCCGACCGCACAACTGATGGCCAGTGCGATGTCGCGGAAGAGCTGTCCCACCGTCTCTTCAATCAAGAGCACCGGCAGGAACACGGCGATCGTCGTCAGCGTCGAAGCCAGGACCGCACCGGAGACTTCGGACGTCCCGCGAACCGCTGCCTGCAGGGCCGATTCGCCCTCCTGCCGGCGGCGGTGGATGTTCTCCAGCACCACGATCGCGTTGTCGACCAGCATGCCCACCGCGAACGCCAGCCCCGCGAGGCTGATGACGTTCAGGCTGCGGCCCATCAGCATCAAGAGCAGAAACGTGCCCACGATGCTGGTGGGAATTGCGAGGCTCACGATCAGGGCCCCGCGGGCAAACCAGAAGCCCGAGCCCACCACCAGCGCCAGTGTCGCCAGAAACAGCCACGGCGAAACGTAGGCGGCGGCGACCGCGGTTGCGGCGATCAGCGGGACCACCAGCACCGTCCGCAGGCCCCGGTGCAGAAACAGCATCAGCACGATGACCGTGAGCGCCCCGCCGATGAAGATGTTCTGCTCGACCAGCCCCACCGCCGAATGGATATACTCCGTCTCGTCGTAGTACAGGTACAGTTCCAGGTTCTGCTGGGCCAGCACGCCCGTGTTCAGTTCCTCGGTCGCTTCCTTCAGCCCCTCCATCACTTCGAGGACATTGGCCCCCGTCGTTCGCGACACGCTCAGGCTGACGCTGGAGCTGCCGTAGCGGCGGGAGATGTCCGACGGCTTCTTGAAGCCCATCCGTACGTCGGCCACGTGCCGCACGGTGACCTGCGTGTTCCCGCGGACGGCCAGCACGACGGCTTCGACCTCCTCCGGGCTTTGGAAGCGTCCCAGCGTGCGGACGATCTCGCGGCGTTTGCCCTCCCAGTAGTCGCCGGCCGAGGTGTCTTTGTTGTGCCCCTCCAGAGCGCTGCGGACGTCCGCGATGGTGAAACCCTGCGCGGCCAGCCGCCGCGGATCGACCACGACCTGCAGCTCTTCTTCCGGTCCGCCGTTGACTTCGGCGTCGGCCACGCCGGGCACGCGTTCCAGCCGGGCCTCGATCACGTCTTCGACAAAGCGGCGCAGCTTCAACAGGTCGATGTCGGGCGGCGCGAGGTCCCGCAGTTCCGGATGCGCCTCGGAGTTTTCCGCGACGAGGCGTTCCAGCCGGTACAGCCGCAGGCCGGGATTCATGGCGCGGCGGACCGGCTCCAGCGCGTCGCGCAAATGCGGGTGCGACTGTTGGAACTGCTCGACGCGCTCCACCGACGGCGGCCGCGGCATGAGCGCGAACCGCGCGATGGCGCGGTCGGAAATGTCGCGCGAGCTGATGACCGGCTCGTCCGCGTCGAGCGGGTATTCCGGCACCTGCTGCAGCCGCGAATTGACCTTCAACAGCGCCTCGTTGAAGTCCGTGCCGACGACGAACTCCAGCGTGATTTCGCCCTCGGAGTCGGTGCATTCGGACGTCATCTTGACGACGCCCTCGACGGCCTTGAGCTGCTCCTCCTGCTCCTGAACGATCTCGCGCTCGATCTCCTGGGGGCTGGCGCCGGGCCAGCGGGTTTCGATGGTGATGATGGGATTGGTGACTTCCGGCGTGAGCTGCCGCGGCATCGTCACCAGCGCAATCCCGCCGAACAGCGCCACCAGCAGCACGCCGACGGCGACTTTGACGGGATTGCGGACGAAGGCTTCGATCAGGTTCATGCGGAGGGCCCGGCGTCACATTCGAGCATACCGCACGAAGCCGCGGCGTGCACCCCGTGGCGCGACTCAACCTGTTTGCCGCGACTCGAGGCCGTTTAGCCGCGTCCCAATGGGACGCGCGGCGCGGCGCGTCCCGTTGGGACGCGGCTAAACCGGCGCATCGCGTGGCGATCACTGGCGGGCCGTCAGGTGCCGCAACCGCTCGGCGATGGCGAACTGCACGCCGACGACCGGCAGCCACATCAGGAACGCCAGGAGCGCGAACATCCCGTCACCCTCGGCCCGCATGTTCGACATCATGAACCCGAAGCAGAACAGCCCGAACGTGAACAGCCCGATCGCCAGCGGCAGCGCCCCCCAGCGGACGAGCAGCGACAACAGCGCCACCGTGTGCACGAACAGCACATAGACCATGATCGTGAACCACACGGCCGGCGCTTCGAGGAGGTCTTCGATGACTTCGCCCAGGTTGTCGGGGTGAATCAGCGTGCCCAGCACGAAGTAGCAGGCCGCCGGGGTCAATGTGATCAGCGAGCCGGCGACCTTCGACCACGCGATCTGCGCGACCGACAGCGGCAGCATCATCAGCGTGGAGAGCGTCTGCTCGCGGACCTCGTTGCGGAAGATGCGGCCCGCCTGGACGGCAATCTCCAGCATCAGGGCCATCAGCGACACGGACATCACGAGTCCCGAAACGTCTTCCGCATCCCACCAGCCGCCCATGACAGTGCTGAAGTACACCCCCATTCCCACGTGCAACAGGCCGTACAAGGCAAACTTGGCCAAAAGCAGCCGCTTGCCGCCGGTGAGGTAGTAAAAGTCTTTCCACGCGAGGGCATTGGTCCAGCAGCGACGGGCGCCGAACTCGCGGCCGCCCTCGAACGACGCCAGCCAGCGACGGAAGTTACCACCCGAATCGTCCGTGCCTTCGTCGTGGCGGTAGCGGTCGAATAACAGCCACGCCAGCGCAAAACATACGCCGGCCGCGATCAGATTCGAGATCACCTGCACGCCGACGACCGGCCCGGCGAAACCCGTTTCAAGGATTTTCGCCAGGCGATGAAAGGCGGACGTTTCGTTCACCGTCTCAGCGACGCCCCGCCAGAATCCCCCGCCCCACGTCGGCGCTCCGGCCAGCAGGATGGGAATGAAGTACAGGCCGACCAACAGGATCACCATCAGCCGAGAAGCCGCCGCCGACCGCCGGCAAACGACCGAACACACGAGCGCCAGGTTCGCCAGAAACAGCATCTGCGCGAGCAGAGTGGCATAGGCCGCCATCACCTGCACGGTCGTCACGCCGCCCAGCGTGATCGCCAGCAGCGTGAACGGGAACTGGATCAGAATCAGCAGCAGCGCCGCCAGCACCCGGGGCAGCGACTTGCCGATGAGCAGCGAGACCGGCCGAATGTCGGCCATGAGCAACAGGCCCAGCGAACGCTCCTCCTTTTCCTCGGTGATGGCCGTGGCGAAAAAGCTGATTCCCGCCAGCGCGATGAAGAACGCGTTGAGATACGCCAGTGCCGAGAACAGATCGCGGCCCGGCGAGCCGAAGCGCAGGCTCTCGCGGTGCGTGACGTACAGAAAGAACAGCACGACCGCGAGCAGCCCGAACCGCAACAGGTGCGCGAGCAGCGACCGCGAGTCTTCCCGCAGCGAGCGGACGAACAAAGCCAGCGTGGAACCGAAAATGGCGGCACTCCTGATTGCGATTCCCGCATGGTGAGGGTCGAGAGTCAAGGGTCGAGAGTCAAGAGCCAGCGGCCGAGCGTCCAGCGTCGAGAGTCGACGACCAGACGCAAGCGGAAAGCGGTCGCCGGCCCACTTCAAATGCTTCGTCACGGCCTGGAGCCAATTGCCGACGACTGACGGCCTTCCGGTTTCTGTCTGGCTCTCGAACCCTCGACCCTCAGCTCTCGACTCTCCCTGTGAACATACGCTGCGATTGCGGTAGAATGCCCTGAAGGCCGGGCCCAAGCCCGGTCGTTGGGTGAGGATACTTCATTTTGTGACGGAGAAGAACAGGATGGGCGGCTCGCGGCGGACCGGCAAGCGGGAGGCGTCCCGCGCTTCCGCATCGACGCCGCGGCCGGCTGTGAAGCCGGTGGCGGCGCGCGAGACCATCGCTCCGTCCCCGCACGATTCTCTGCCGGCGGCGGACATGCCCCTGCCCGGAGCGGGCGGTTCCTTCGGCCGTTACGAGATTCTGGAGTGTCTCGGCCAGGGGGCGATGGGAGCGGTCTACAAGGCGCACGACACGCAGCTCGACCGCGTGGTGGCCATCAAGGTGCCGAAGTTTGACGCCGCCGAGGCGGGGGCGCTCATGGAGCGGTTTCATCGCGAGGCCCGGGCGGCGGCGGCGCTCCGGCATCCGGGGATTTGCCCCGTGTACGACGTGGGCGAGATCGACGGCACGCACTACATCTCGATGGGCTACATTCAGGGCCGGCCGCTGTCGGATTTCATCCGCCCCGAGAAGCCGCCGGCGCAGCGGCAGGCGGCCGCCGCCATCCGCAAGGTCGCCCTGGCGCTCGAAGAGGCCCACCGGCAGGGGGTGGTGCATCGCGATCTGAAGCCCGACAACGTGATGATCGACGAGCGCGGCAATCCAGTGGTCATGGATTTCGGCCTCGCGGTCCGCAGCACGAGCGAAGAAGACATCCGCGTGACGCGCGCCGGCCAGATCATGGGCTCCCCGGGCTACATGTCGCCCGAGCAGGTCGACGGCGACACCGGGAACGTCGGCCCGCAGAGCGACGTCTACAGCCTGGGCGTGATCCTGTACGAACTTTTGACCGGGCGGCTGCCGTACCAGGGATCGATCGCATCGGTGCTGGCGCAGATCATTGCGGGCCGTCCGAAACCGCCGAGCGATCTGCGGCCGGGCCTCGATCCGCGGCTGGAGGTGATCTGCCTCAAGATGATGGCGGCCGACGGGGCGCAGCGGTATGCGAACATGAAGGCCGTCGCCGACGCGCTGACGGAGTACTTGACGGGCGAAGCGAACGGCAACCGCGAACAGGCGAGCGCGCCTTCCCCTCAGCCGGAGGCAGGAAGCGTCGACGAGCCGCTGAGCCTGCCGGTGATTGCGGCCGATTCGGAAGTCGCCAACTGGCCGCTGTCCCGCGTGAAGAGCCGCATGCGCAAGAAGGTTACGGAGCCGGCCGGCAGCGTGCGGGCGGTGCGTTCGGCTTCGCACCGCGCCCGGCAGCGCGGCTGGCAGTGGGACCGCCGCACGCAGATCGCGATGGTCGTGGGCGCCTTGGCCGCGTTCGCTGTGATGTGGGCGCTGACGCGTTCGGGCGGAGCCGACTCCGGCAGCATCCGCATCGAGGTCGACGATCCACAGGCGCAGGTGTTTGTGGATGGAAAGCGGATGCGCACGGAGCGCGGCGGCAAACTTCTGCGTTTGACTGCCGGGCGGCACAAGCTGACCGTCAAACGCGGCGGTTCAGTCGTGAAAAGCGAGAACTTTACGGTCGTGGCAGGCGACAATCCGCCGCTGCGGATTGCGCTCCCCGAGGAGCGCGTCGCATTCGATGAGCCTCGAAAGACGAACGGCGGCGGACTGGTGTCGCCGGCACCGTCCATGTTGCCCGACCAGCATGGGGGGACGGAGCCGTCGGGGACGGGGCCGACGCAAACGGAGCCGACGCAGACGGAGCCGATGGTTCCGGCAGCGCAGCTCGACGAGCAGGAACTCGCGCGGCTGGAGGCGTTGCCGCCGGAAGAGCGGCGTCGCGCGGCAGCGCTGCGACTGCTTGCAGTCGCTCAACCACTGACGGTCCTCGTCGAGCAGCCCGGAGGCGAGGAACGGCCGGTGCAGGTCGCGATGGCGACGGAACTGCCGGAGACGTCGTTCCGCGTCGATCAACTGACTCTGCAGGCGGCCGCGACCGACGGGCACGTGAAGCTGCTGCCTGCGTTTCCCGAGCTTCTCAGCGTGAGCCTGCAGGGAAGCCGCATCAGCGAGGCCGGGCTCGCTTCGCTGGGAAAACTGCCGGAGCTGACACGCCTGTCGCTGCATGCGACGGCGACGACGGATGAGCAACTGAAGCTGGTTGCGGAGCTGGACGGGCTGGAGACGCTGCACGTGAGCGAGTGCCCAGTCACAAACACTGGTCTGCGACAGATCGGGCGATTGAGGGGTCTCAAGTCGCTGACGCTCAACAATCTGCGGATCACCGACAGCGGACTGGCCGCCCTCAGCGAATTGTTCGCCCTGGAGCAGTTGACGATCAGTCGCTGCGTCCGCATCGACGGCAGCGGCGTGGCGTATGTTTCCAAGCTGAAGTCGCTGAACGTCACCGGCTCCGGTGTCACGGACCGCGGCCTGTCGGCTCTCGCGAACTTCACCATGCTGGAACAGCTCGATCTATCGCGGACGCCGATCACCGACGCCGTCCTCGAGCACCTGGAGGACCTCGACCGGCTCCGCAACCTCAACCTCGAACAGACGCGCGTGACCGACGAGGGCGTAGCGATGCTGCAGAAGGCGCTGCCGGACTGCACGATCCGCAAATGAGCATGCGACTGGTGATCACGTCCGGCGCGTTTGCAGACGCCATATTCGAGCTGGCGGCGGGGACGGCAACGACCATCGGCCGCGGCGAGGATTGCGACATTCAGGTCGACGATCTGCGGATGTCGCGGACGCACTGCCGCGTGACCATCGACGACGGGCGAGCCGTGCTGGAGGACGCCGGCAGCCGATGGGGCACGTTCGTCAACGGCGAGCAGGTCATCTCGCGTGCGCTCGAACCGGGCGACATTGTGCGGGTGGGCGACACGGAGCTGCGTTTGGAGGTGGCTTCGAAGCGCGGCGGCGAGATGTCGCCTCTGGGAGCGGAAGTGCCTGGGGGCGGCCCGTCATCCGAACTGCAGCCGCAAACGAGCGGCACGGTGTCACCTTCGTCGGCGGCGATCTCCGTTCACGGTGCGGCCACGCTGGTGGGCCGCACGCTGCACCGCTTCCGCATCGAAGAGCTCCTCGCCCGAGGCAAGAGCGGCTTTGTGTTCCGGGCCGTCGACACGCGGCACAACCGGCCGGTCGCCCTCAAGGTGCTCAGGCAAGAACTTGCCGTCCGCGAGGAAGACAGGCAGCGGTTTGTGCGCAGCGTCGAAGCCATCAAGGAGGTGCGGCACGAGAACCTCGTCGTACTCCATGCGGCCGGGCGGCTGGGCCCTTGGTGCTGGACTGCCTCGGAACTGGTCGAGGGGCAGAGTCTCGCCCAGCTCATGGACCGCGCCGGCCAAGAAGGGCGGCTGCCCTGGCGGCAGGTGCTGAAAGTCGGCATCGGCGTCGCCGCAGCGCTGGAGGCCGCCGCCCGCGCAGGCGTGCTGCACCGAAACATCACGCCGAACAACGTGCTGGTGCGGCAGCGCGACGGCATGGCGAAGCTGAACGACCTGTCGCTGGTGAAGGCGCTGGAAGGCACGGCGGCCGCGAAAATCACGCAGCCGGGTGAGTCGCTGGGCGAGTTGCCCTATCTCTCCCCGGAGCAACTCGTCGCTCCTGAGGCCGTCGACGGCCGGGCCGACATCTACGGCCTCGGCGCCACGCTGTACGCGGCGCTCGCCGGCATCCCGCCGGTCAAGCCGGGCACGCTGTCCGACACCTTGCGGCGGATCATCGGCAGCACGCCGCAGCGCCCCAGTGAGCTGAACCCGGAAGTCCCCCGCGAGCTCGACGAAGCCATCATGCGTATGTTGGCCAGACGGCCCGAGAATCGCTACCAGACGCCGACGGAGCTGCTGAACGATCTGCAGGCGATCGCTGCGGGGTCAGGCGTCGAGTTGCCAACATCGGAAGCGACGGCGAGTGTGGTCGCAACGGCGGGCCCAGTCATCGTCGTGACCGAAGCGGAGTCGTGGCATCCGTCTCAGCGTCGCCGCGGACGCCGGCGCAGAGCGCGCGGACTGTCGTCCCGCGGCAAGGCGGCGTTGTGGGTCCTCGCGGGCGCAGCGGCGGCCGTGGCGGCGGCGATCTTTGCGCTGCGGGTGTAACCCGGTCGTGCGGCTGCAATGCCCATCGCAGGCCGACGGTCCAGCGGCGGACATCGCGAATTGACACGTTCGCCCGCCCGGCCTAAACTCCGCCGCCCCATCTGAGGGCGGGGTCGGCGCTTGCGCTGTTTCCACTCCGCCCGCGAGCCCCATGGCTTCGATCAGCTCTGCCCAGTTCCTTTCCTCCGCTGCCTACGGAGAACTCGCGTGCGTGCCGCGGACGGCGGTCGGCGATGCTGCGGCCTCTGGCTGGCCGGCGCGGCTTGCGCGCTTGCGGCTGGCGGCTGTACGCTCATCGACTTCAATCGCATGCTGTTCGGCGGCGGAACCTCGACGAACGATGCGGCGGCGGATTCTCCGCTGCGTCCCATTCCCACCTCGCGGAACGCGCTGGAGCTGGAGATCGTCTTTGCCGAGCGCCCGGTCGGCGATCCGCTGCTGGGCTCGGCCCTGTGGGACGAGATCGACGAGCTGACGATTCAGCCGGAGCTGCGGCGTTCGCTGCGCCGGCACGGCTTTCTGACCGGCGTGTGCGGCGCCGCTCCGCCGCGGGCGCTGCAGTCGCTGCTGGGTCTCGTGTGGGACGTGCCGGACGAGGACAAGCGGCTGGTAGGCCGCCGGATTGTGCTGCCTTCGGGCGGGCAGACGGACATCCCCACGAGCTATTACCGGGCCGAGCGCGAGATCGCCGTCCCGGTGGCCGGCTCCGCGGAAATGCAGCTCAGGGCCTTTCCCAACGGACGGTGCGTGCTCACCGTGCGGGCCGAGCATTTGCAGGAGGGGTTCGCCCGCGTCGAATTCCTGCCCGAGATCCATTTTGGGGAACTGATCAACCGTCCGACGGCGACGGCGACCGACTGGCAGTACCAGGCGCGGCAGAAGGTCGAGCGGCTGTACGACCAGCGGTTCTCGGTGGATCTCAATATCGGCGAGATGGCCGTGGTGACCACCGACGCCGCCGACCCGCAGTCGCTGGGGCACCACTTCTTTGTGGTGTCGGGGGATGACGGGGGCGAGCGGAAGATTCAGCGGGTGCTCGTGGTGCGGCTGGCGGGAATGGCCGCGGCCGAGGCCGAGCGGTCCCGCTAAGTTCCGCTCGTTGACCCTGCCGCGGGGCCGCGCCTAGAATCCCTTGCTTCCTGTGCCTGTGCGCGGCCTGCTTTTGCGGGGTGGATTTGCCGGTGGCTGCTTCGACGGAACATGCGCCTGCGGGCGTTGACAAGGTGCGCATCGAGCGCGCGGTCCGCGAGATCCTCGCGGCCATTGGCGACGACCCCGAGCGCGACAGCCTGCGCGATACGCCCGCCCGCGTCGCACGCATGTACGCCGAGATGTTCGGCGGGCTGCACAGCGATCCGGCGCGGCATTTGAAGAGCGTGTTCGAGGAGCGCTACGACGAGCTGGTGCTCGTCCGTGATATTTCGTTCGACAGCATGTGCGAGCACCACCTCTTGCCCTTCATGGGACAGGCGCACGTGGGCTACCTGCCCAACGGCCGCGTGGCGGGCTTGAGCAAGCTGGCCCGCGTGGTCGAGGAGATCTCGCGCCGGCCGCAGGTGCAGGAACGCATGACGCACCAGGTGGCCGATATCCTGTACCACGAACTGGACGCCAAGGGCGTGGTCGTGGTGCTGGAAGCCACGCACACCTGCATGACGATCCGCGGCGTGCGGAAACCCGGCAGCCTTACAGTGACGAGCGCCGTCCGCGGATTGTTCAAGGACAATGCGTCGAGTCGCGCCGAAGCGATGGCCCTGATCAACGGCCGCTATCGGGGCGCGTGAGCCGCCATGCTCGATCTGGCCCGCTTTGCGCTCAGGCTGTTGTGCGGGATGAGCCTCGTGTGGTGCCTGCTGCCGCGGCGGCAGATCAGTTCCGGCTTCTTTCGCATTCAGATGCTGGTGGCCCTGGGGCTGGCGGTGCTGGCGGCGATGGCCGCAGGGGCCGGTGCCGCGGGCGCGGCGGCGAGCGGCTCGTGGAGCGTGGTCCGCGGCCTGTGCGGCGGGCTGGCCGGCGTGGCATTTATCGGGTCGGTGTTGTGGACGCTCGAACGGCGGCGGGGCGGCACGGCTGCTGCGGTTGCGATTGCCTGCCTGGCGACGGCGACGCTTGTGCTCGCCGGTCTTCCGGGCGCGGGCGGGGGGCCGCGGTCGGCGGCGCCAATGGCCGCACTGCACGCGGCGGCCGAGTTGACCGCCGCCGGACTGCTGGGCGCCGCCGTCACCGGCATGCTGCTGGGCCACTGGTATCTGACGGCGCCGGGCATGCCGCTCGAACCGCTGCAGCGCGCGAATTGGCTGTTGGCTGCGGCGACGGGTCTGCGGATCGTGTGCGTAGCGGCCGCCATCGTCATCGGACCGCCGGCCGCGACGTGGAGCGGGACGATCTGGTTGTGGATGGTGCTGCGGTTGGTCGCCGGGCTGCTGGGGCCGCTGGTTGCGGCTGTCATGGTTCGCCGCATTCTGAAGTACCGCAACACGCAGGCGGCGACGGGCGTGCTGTTCGTGGCGGTGATTCTCACGTTCATCGGCGAGATGACCGGCATGCTGCTCCAGCGCGAGCTGGGCGTACCGTTGTAGAGTCGTTCCCGTTTAGCCGCGACTCGCCAGCCGTTTAGCCGCGGCCCAACGGGCCGCGCGGCCCGTTGGGCCGCGGCTAAACGCGGCGAACGGCCTTGCGCTCAGCCGCGCTGGACCGTCGGCGATTGCGGGGCGCGGCCCCAGCGGGTCTGCTGTGTCATGTGGCGGCGCTGAAGCTGGACGGCCTGCATCAGAACGTCGAGCGCGTGGGCGTAACAGCGCAGGGCCTCCTGGTGGCGGCCCGCTTCGAGGGCCAGCTTCGCTTCCCGCCAGACCGAGGCGTGCTTGGTGCGGTCGAACTCCCAGCCCTCATCGTTGATCGTCCGCTGCAGGTCGGATTCGAGCGAGACCACGTGGCTGAGCAGCTTGCGGCCGAGCCGCGCCGACGCCGTGCGGTAGGGACTCCACACGACCGTATCGTCGCCGCCGGGATCGCTGCGACGCACAAGTGGCCGTGTCTTCCAGCGGACGAGCGCGAGCAGCGCGGCGACGAGCAGCGTGGCGCTGACGAGCGACGCGCCCAGCAGGTAGCGCTTCAGCAGCAGAGACGAGACGCCGCCGACAAACATCCCCGCCAGGACCCAGAGGGCCGCCAGCCACAGCCAGCCGTGTCCTCTCGCCTGCGGCTCCTGCGGCGCCGTTTCTACCCGCGCGGCACCGGTCGGAAGCTCGCCCACCTGCACGATCACAATCGTGATATTATCGGAGCCCCCGCGCAGGTTGGCGAGATTCACCAGCAGCCGGCAGGCTTCTCCCGGCGGGAGCTCGCGGCCGATCGAGCCGATTTCGGCGTCGGCCACGTGGCCGGTCAGTCCGTCGGAACACAGGAGATAAATGTCGCCCGGCCAGACGGGATAGGGCCCTTCCACGTCCACCTGCACGTTGGCCTGCGGACCCAGCGAGCGGGTGATGACGTTCCGCGGCTCGTGCAGGAAGATTTCTTCGGGCGTGAGGTGCCCCCGCCGCAAGAGTTCCCACTGCAGGCTGTGGTCGAAGGTGAGCTGCTCGATCCGCTCGCCGCGAATGCGATACACGCGGCTGTCGCCGACGTGCCCGATGATCGCGCCCTGCGGCGAAAGCACGAGAGCCGAGCAGGTCGTGCCCATCCGCTCAAACTCGCGGTTGAGCATCCCGCGCTCGTGAATGGCCGCATTGGCCAGTTCGATCGACTGCCGCAGCGCGGCGGCCGGCTCGCGGCCGCGGCTCTTGTAGTAGGCGTGCGGGATGGTGTCGGCGGCGATCTTGCTGGCGAGTTCGCCCACAGCGTGGCCGCCCATGCCGTCGGCGACCAGAAACAGGTGCCCGTGCGTCTGCCACTCGTCCTGCTCGGCGCAAATCCGCACCGCCGAGACGTCCTGATTCATCCGTCTGCGGAAGCCGATGTCGCTGATGGAGGCGTACTGGACCTGCTGCTCCCAGCGCATGAGACAGCTCGTTGCACCCGCCAATCGAAACCGTGTCCGCCATCCATCATATCCAGAATTGCGGGCGGCGGGAAACACAAGGTTGGCGGGAAGTCGCTTCGGGTGGGGGAGTGAGAATGGAGGATGGAGGATGGCGATTGAGACATCGACCTCGTCCGGCCATCCTCCATCTTCCATCCTCCATCCTCAGCGGCGCGGCGGATGCGACGGCCAATCGAACCCCGATAGCGAACGGCCGCGTCACTCTGCCGGGCGGACGTCGAAGGGCATCGCGACGTGCGTCTTCTCGACCTTGCGCGTGATCGGATGCTGGATGTCGACCTCAAAGGGCCGTCCCAGGCTGTTGCCGGCGCGGTCTTCCAACGTGTTGTCGGCGATCAGACGGTAGCGGCCGGGCTGCCAGGAATGGTCGGGGCGGAATTGCCAGCGGGTTTCGCCGCGGTCGACTTCAATTGTGCCCGCGATTTTCGCGTCGCCCGCGTCCACGACTTTCAGCACCCGCTGCAGCATGGCGTGGTCCAGCGGTTCCTCGAAAATGACAGCCAGCGGCTGCGTCGTTCCGGCGGCAGGGGTTAAAAGCTTCCAGCGGCGGTGGTCGGGCTGGCGGTCGTCGGGCGCGGCGACCTTGAACGTCTTCTTGAATGACTCCTTCAGCGGACGGCCGCGGGCGTCTTCCCACGCCGCCTCGACCTCGAACGTGTACTTCCCGCCTTCAATCAGCGCGGGGCCGAACAACTCGCGCGGCTTCAGGCCGCGTTTGATGCGGCCGGGATCGAAGAACAGCGTGAACCGCTGAAATGACGGATCCCACAGCTCTTCGCCCAGTTCGAGAAACGGAAAAACGACCTCGCGGCCCTCGCTGTCCAGGAGCCGCACGTTGCGGTACGCCTGGCCCGACGTCATGGGTGCCGAGAAATGGATGTAGAACTTGAGCAGGTTCTCCGGCTGCACGTCGCCCGTGGGATAGACGGCGGCGATGCGGGTCGGCGGCGCCTCCGGCAGGGCGGGCGTCTTGAACTCCAGTTCGAGCGGCGAGACGTCCGCCAGTCCCGCGATGTCGACCTGCGACGAATCGAATGTCGCGCGGTACTGCGCGCCCGCCTTGAGCGGAAAGCGGGGCAAGAAGCGAACGTTGCCCTCGGCAATCGAATAGTCGCCCAGCATCGACAGCGGCGACTTGCGGCCGTCGATCGTGACGGAAAACAGCCGCCGCCACTGATCGGACGACAGCTTCGCGTTCCGCAGCGCCTCGATGGCTTCCGCCGGCAGTCCCGCGAGCTCGACGCGAGACAATTCAGAGGATTCATCCGCCAGGACATGACGGAGCCGCGGCCCCGCCGGCTTGTCGGCGTCGGACGCGGAAACCCGCGGCCCCGGCGACACCAGCAGACCATGCGCCGCCGTCGCCACGCCGGCCACAAACAGCAGCAACATCCACGAAGGCTTCTCGCCGCGAGCGTTCATCTCGGAAACCTCCCAAGCGGCGAGGCACGGGCGAGCAGCTCACCCGTGCCTCACTCCGTAGAGCAAGCAGCCTGCTTGCTTCCGCAGTCGCGAGTTTGCGCTCGCTCCCATTCGACTAAGGCAGCGCGATCGTCTTCAGATGCGCGCCCTCGCCATTCGAGACCAGGATCACGGCGCTCTTTTCGTTCAGCTTGTCGAGCTGCGTCACGTCCTTCAGATTTTCGACGGTCTCGTAGGTGAGGCCCGCCGTATTGGGAATCTTCTCCTCGATGCCCTCCGCGTCGGCGAGGCCTTCGGTCGTGACCTTCATCACGCCGCGGCGGGAGTTGGCGATCAACAGGTAATCCTTCCCGCCCTGCTGGTACACGATCATATCCAGCGGGTTGTTGCGGTTGCCCAGCTCGGCGACGGTGGTGCCGCGGATCTTCTTACCGGGCTTCAGCTCGGCCAGCGGGAACTTCACCAGCGGCGTGCAGGTGTAGGCCCCCAGCAGGTACGCGTTGCCTTCGATCTCGTAGTTGGTAAACGTGCGGACCGGCGAGCGGGTCTCGAACTGGCCGTGGGCGCCGTGGAAGATTTCGACGCTCGTGCCGCGCTCGGGATCCTCGAACGGAAACGCGATCGCCCGCAGCTTCGAAGCGAACTCTTCGTTCGACAGGCCGGCGAGGTAGACGTAGCCGTCGATGAACTGGATGTCGGTAATCGACTGCGTGCGCAGGTTCCGGCCGCGGCGGTCCTGGGCATCCGCCGCCGGAGCATCGGGCAGTTCCGCCTTGGCGAACTCGACATTCTTGAGTTCGAGCTGCGAGATTTCCCCGCTGCCGTCGACTTTCATGATGGCTGCCTTCGCCTCCGGACCGCGGCCGCGCGAAACCGAGAGGAACACATTGCCCGTGGCCGGGTTGACCGCGAGGTCGTTGATCTGAATTTCGGCCGCTTCGGTGCCGAGCAGCTCGGCCAGCTTTTCGTCCACGTTCTCGACGTGAACGGGCGCCGGGGACTTCGCCCCCTTGTCTTTGGTCGCGACGGCGAACACAGCCGCCGACTGCGGATCGCCGATGAACAGGATCCCGTCCGGTCCGAAGGCGAGCGGCCCCGCCTGCTGGATGTCGGGCGTGCCAGTCTTCAGTCCCGTCTTGACGCCGGCATCGGCCGACGCGATGAGTGCGAAGGCCACACTCAGAGCACAGATCGCTTTCAACATGTCGTTTCTCCCTGCGTGAATAGAACCGGGTGAATTGAGAACTGCCGCACGCTCCCTCCCGCCGCGACTGGCCATTATGGCCTATTGGCCGCGCGGTTCAACGCTGCGGAGCGCGCCCGCGGGATTTCCTGAGGGGCAAGGGGTCAGACGAAAACGATGCGCTCGTCCGCAAAGGGGTCTGACCCCCTGGCTCGGCACCGACTACGCGTTCGTCCATTCGATCAGGCGGCGCAGCGTCTCGGCGGCGGCGCCGGAATCGATGCTCTCGGCCGCGCGGCGTGCGGCGTCCGGCGGAGCGGTTTCAGCGCCGGCCGCTAACAACGCGGCGGCCGCGTTCGCAATCACCATGTCGCGACGCGGTCCCGGTGTTCCGGCGAAGACGGCGCGAATGATGGTCGCACTCTCGGCGGCCGAGCCCACCTGCAGGTCTTCCACGCGGCACTCCGGCAGACCGAAACCTGCATTCGTCCATACAAACTCGCGGACGTCGCCTCCGACGATCTCGAACACGAGCGTCTCGCCCCACAGGCTGACCTCGTCGAGCTGCCCGTCTCCGCAGACCACCAGCGCCCGCTGTCGGCCAAGCTGCGCGAGTACGCCGGCCAGCTTGCGGGCGGTCTCGGGTCGCCCCGTTCCCAGAAGCTGAAACTGCGCGCCGGCCGGGTTCGTCAGCGGTCCCAGCAGGTTGAAGATGGTGCGGAAGGGGAGCTTCGAACGCACCGGGGCGACGTGCTTCATCGCGCCGTGGCACAGCCGCGCATAGCAGAAGCCGATGCCGACCGCGTCGATGCACTCGGCGACGCGGGCCGGCTCCAGCTCGATGTTGACGCCCAGCGCTTCCAGCACGTCGGCCGAGCCGCTGGAGCTGGTCGCCGCCCGGTTGCCGTGCTTGGCCACCGGCACACCCGCCGCAGCGGCCACCAGGGCGGCGGCCGTGCTGATGTTAAACGTGTTGAGATGTGTGCCGCCGGTGCCGCACGTGTCCAGCAGCCCCCTGCGCTGCGGCCGGATCGCGACGGCACGTTCGGCCATGGCCCGCGCGGCCCCTGCAACCTCCGCCACCGTCTCTCCCCGCACGGCCAGAGCCGTCAACAGCGCCGCGACGGAGAGCGGCTCGGCCCCGCCGTCCATGATCTCACCGATGGCGGCGCGCATCGCCTCGGCCGACAACTCCCGGCCGGCGACGACATCCGAGATGGCGGTTTCAAGCGCGGTGGGCATCAATGACTCGGCCGAACGACGGCGGCAGTTTATCTGGGCGGTTACAGCGTGGAGTGTATACTGAAAGCACTGCTGCTCGCATCCGTTCCTCGATCTGACCAGGAGAGGTTGCTGCGGGACTTCCGAGGAGCGCGAACAGTCAGGAAGCGCGACGCGAAAGCCTTCCTCGACGCGGTGGAGTCGATTCTGCAGTGGGCGGAGGGAAGACTATGAACGACAAACTCGGCAATGGCACGTCGCAGGCGGATGAGTCCGTTGCGATGATCGAGAACGTGCTGGAGGCATATCGCCAATCCCATCCACAGGCGCGGATCGACGTGCGGCGCCGCGGGCCGGTCTCCATCGGGATCCGCGTCATCGACCCCGATTTCCAGGGCGTCGACTGGGTGGACCGCGAGCCGGAAATCTGGTCGCTGCTGGACTCACTCCCTGCGGAGATCATCTCCGACATCACCGTGCTGATTCTCCTCAGTCCGGACGAGACAGAGGCGTCGCTGGCCAATCAGGAGTTTGAAGATCCGGTGACGACGCTTCACTGATTCGCTCGGCAGTCCTGCACCCACGGACGCACCCCATGGAAACGCTCACCCTCACCGATCCCAGCACCGGCTCGACCGCCCGCATTCTGCCCGCGGTTGGCTTCAACTGCTTCGAGTTCAAGGCGGTGGTTAACGACCGGAGCGTTGACGTGCTCGACGCCGCGGCGAGTTTCGCGGAAGGAGAGGGCAAGCCCAGCCATCACGGCATTCCACTGTTGTTCCCGTTTCCCAACCGCATTCGCGGCGGACGCTACGAGTGGGAAGGCCGCGCGTACGAGATGCAGCCGGGACAGGTCGGCTTCGATCCCGACGGCAATGCGATTCACGGCTTTTGTCTCGACCGACCGTGGCGAGTGACGGACGCAGGCGATGCGTACGCCGTTGGCGAGTTCCAGTTGAGCCGCGAGGCGCCGAATCGCCGCGACCTGTGGCCGGCGGATTTCGTGATCGAAGTGCGCTACTCGCTCAGGGGGCCGTGCCTGCGGGCCGATGTGCGGATCGCCAATCCTGACGAGAACGCGCTGCCCTGGGGCTTCGGCACGCACCCCTATTTCCGCCTGCCGCTGGCCGCGGCAAGTTCCCCGGGCCGCTGTTTGATTCAGGTGCCGGCCGCCGAAAAGTGGGTGTTGGAGAAGTGCCTGCCGACGGGCGAGCGGCAGAGCGTTTCCGAAGGCACCGATCTGCGCGAGGGCGAGTACTTCGACACGGTGAAGCTCGACGACGTGCTGACCGACCTGGAGAACGTCGGCGACCTCGTGCAGTGCGCGATCATCGACGAGGAGGCCGGCCTGCAGGTCTCGCAGCGTTTTTCGCGGGTGTTCGAGCACGCCGTGGTCTATACGCCGCCGGACCGCCCGGCCGTGTGCATCGAGCCGTACACGTGTCTGACGGACGCGGTCAACCTGCTGGCGCGCGGCATCGAAACGGGCTGGCGGAAGCTGCCGCCGGGCGAAGAGTTCCGCACCTCGATCGAGATCGACGCGGGGCTGGTGATCGCGTGAGCTATCAGCGGTCAGCCGTCAGCTTTCAGCAAGAGGAGTCGGCATTCTCTGGCTGATCGCTGACCGCTGAAAGCTGTGAGCTATCAGCCTACTCGCCCTGCAGCGTGAGCACCAGTCGTCGCTGCCCCCCGCGGTTGCGGTGTTCGCAGAGGAAGATGCCCTGCCATGTGCCCAGGCACAGCCGGCCGCCCGCGACGGGGATCGACAGCGAAGTGCCCGTGAGCATCGCCTTCACGTGGGCCGGCATGTCGTCCGGGCCTTCGCACGTGTGCCGGTAGGGAAAGTCTTCCGGCGCAAGCGCGTCGAGCGACGACGCGAGGTCGCGCGGCACGTCGGGATCGGCGTTCTCGTTGATCGTCAGCGACGCCGACGTGTGGCAGATGAACACGTGCAACAGCCCCACGCGCACCCGCACGAGTTGCGGCATTCCCTCGACCACGTGCCGCGTGACGTCGTGCACCCCGCGACGGTGCTCCGGCAGGCGGATTTCGGTTTGAAACCAGTTCATCGACCGATGACCTCCGGCGGCCATTGTAAGCGCGGCGGCGTTGAGCCGCGACTCGACAGAGGAGCGCTGCATCGAAGGGTCAGACCCCTTTGCGGCTCACCGGGCCTTCCGTATTCGCCATCGCTCGGCCGCAAAGGGGTCTGACCCCGTTCCAGACGAGCGCTCCTCTGGCGAGTCGCGGCTAAACGCAATACCGTTCAATTAGCTGTAACTCGTGGACTCGCCGTGGTTTTGGGTGCCACGGGATGCTCGCCATCCCGTGCGAGCCGTCCTGACGTGTTCGAAAGCTCCGTGACGTGCTGTTCGCGTGAGAAACACTCGACACTGGCAGGCAAGCTGCCAGTGCCACCCAACCCCAACTGGCTCTGCGACTTCGGACTAATTGAACGGTATTGCGGCTAAACGCGCCGCTGGACCGGGGGATCTCCCCTGCCGGCGGATCTCAGCCGCACCGATGCCGCCTGACGACCGAGTGCGGTAGCGTTTTCCCAGCCGCTGGGCGCGCTGGCGAATCTGCCGAGCTGTGCGCCCAGCGCATCATCATGACAGGCGAGCACGAATCCGAACGCGGGCACCAACAGGGCGGCATGGGATCGCGCGGCGTAACGCGCCCCATGGCCGAGCAGCAGGCGTCCGCGCATGGCGGCGCATCCGATCACGACGATCACGAGTCCCACGACCACGAACATAACGGCGGGCACGACGAACACGAGCACGAGCACGGCGGCGGTCACGGCCATCACATGAGCCGCGAAGACCGCCTGCAGATGCTCCGCATGCACCACAAGCACACGCTGTGGATCTACTGGACGCTGCCGCTGCTGGGCGTGTGGACGCTGCTTTCTCCGTTCACATTCGGGCATCTGAATCCCGAGTTGTGGGTGGATGTCAGCCAGGGGGAGCGCGGACCGTGGTGGTTTGGCAAGGACAACCAGCTTGGTGAGCTGCGTGCATGGCTGATGACCGCGAGCGACATCGCCGCCGGCCTCGTGCTGGTCGTGTTCGGCTGGCGGTCGCTCACGCCCAATCGGCCCAGGAGCCTGTGGGCCTGCTGCGGCGCAGGCATCTGGCTCACGTTTGCGCCGGTCCTGTTCTGGTGCCCGACGGCGGCGGCGTATGTGAACGACACGGCAGTCGGGGCAATGGTGATCGCCCTGGCGATCCTCATCCCCGGCATGCCCAACATGATCATGTACATGCAGATGGGGCCGGAGACGCCGCCCGGCTGGAGTTACAACCCCTCGAGCTGGCCGCAGCGCTGGATCATGATCCTCACCGGCTTCGCCGGTTTCATCGTCTCACGATACCTGGCGGCGTTTCAGCTCGGCTACATTACGAAGGTGTGGGACCCGTTCTTCGGCTTCTCGACCGGCACGGAGAAGGTGCTGAACTCGAACATGTCGCACATGTGGCCGATTTCGGACGCGGGCCTCGGCGCGATCTCCTACACGTTCGAGTTTCTGATGGGCTACATGGGCAGCCCGGCCCGCTGGCGAACGATGCCCTGGATGGTCGCCTTCTTTGGCGT
>JAHWKJ010000706.1 GCA_019347905.1 Planctomycetota bacterium | reverse complement strand
GAAGGTCTCCATGCACCCCCCCGCAACACTCGCGCTGGCTGACGGCACCGTCTTCGCCGGGGCGGCGTTCGGGGCCGAAGGCGAGGTCTACGGCGAGGTCGTCTTCAACACCAGCATGACGGGCTACCAGGAGATCCTCACGGACCCGTCGTACTGCGGTCAGATCGTGACGATGACCTACCCGCTGATCGGCAACTACGGCGTCAACCCCGAGGACGTCGAGAGCGGCGGCCTGTCGCTGCGGGGTTTCGTGGTGCGTGAGCTGTGCCGCCGTCCCAGCAATTATCGCTCGACGACGTCGCTGCACGATTACCTGCGCGAGGCGGGCGTGATCGGTCTGGAGGGGATCGACACGCGCTCGCTGGTGCGGCGGATCCGTACGCAGGGCGCCATGACGGGCGTGCTGTCGAGCGTCGACCTCGACGACGCGTCGCTGGTCGCCAAAGCGCGCCGCAGCCCCGAACTGGTGGGCCACGACCTCGTTCGCGAAGTGGTGCCCGAGCAAGCCTTCGAGTGGTCCGAATCGCTGAACCCCCTTGGCCGCCCCGATCAGTACTCGCCCACCGCTTGCCTCTTCGCGGACAGAGGGGAAGCATCATCCGAAACCTTCCCTCCACACGTCGTCGCCATCGACTATGGCATGAAGTGGAACATCCCGCGCTACCTCCGCGAGCACGGCTGCCGCGTGAGCGTCATCCCCGGTACGGCCACCGCCGAGGAAGTGCTGGCCCAGAATCCCGACGGCGTGTTCCTCTCGAATGGTCCCGGCGATCCGCGCCCGCTCTCGTACGCCATCGACACGATCCGCGGCCTGCTGGGGAAGACGCCCGTCTTCGGCATCTGCCTCGGGCATCAGCTCCTGGGCCTGGCAGCCGGCGGCGAGATCTACAAGCTGAAGTTCGGGCACCGCGGCGCCAACCAGCCAGTCTTGAACCGCGAAACCGGTCGCGTCGAAATCACCAGCCAGAACCACGGCTTCGCGTTATCGGCCGAATCGCTGCCACCAGGCGTCGAGGTCACGCACGTGAACCTCAACGACGGCACCGTCGAGGGCATCCGCCACCGCGACGTCCCGGCCTTCGGCGTCCAATACCACCCGGAAGCCTCCGCCGGTCCACACGACAGCCACTACCTCTTCCGCGAATTCCGCCGGCTGATCGCCGCGAACTCCCGCGGGTAAGAGCGGTGCGATCCAGACCGTCCTTCGGTCAAATGCGGGAACACGGGCTGGCGCGCGCCCGATGATGCGGCGGCGCGTTCTATGAGCCGTGTTGAAGTACATTCCGGAACGTGGACCGATTTCGGAAACGGTAGATCAGGAAATCGTTATCCACAGAGGCGACGTCCCGCACGCCCAGCCGCTCGCAAACTGCGACCAGGGACGCGTCGGCGAAGTCCATCGGCCGATCCGCGTACTTCTCCATGAGTTCGATCACGCGCTCAAGGTCGTCCGAATCCAATTCCACCAGTCGTAGCGCGCCAGCCTGGATCCATTGCAGGAAATCCCGTTGGGCCTGACGGCTAAAATCGAGCAGGTAGACGACTTCTGTGACGACGGCCAGGTTCGAGATGCCGGTGCCGCGGAACTTTCGAATGAACTCCACACACCGCTGATGATGCGCATCGTCGCGGTCGAACAACGCCACCAGCGGGCCGGAGTCAAACGCGACGCTTCCGCGCATGAATCCTCTCGCGCACGAGACGCTTGCGATTGGCGGAGAGGTCTCCGCGACCGCTGCCATAGCGACCGAACACGTGCTGACCGAGCTCCCAGGGCAGCCGGGATGTCTCCCGGCGTGCGAGGAACTCCTGCAGCGAACGGCGGACCAACTCAGATTTCGAAAGCCCTTCCCGGCGCGCCGCCAACTCGAGTTGCCGCTCGAGTTGTTCGTTGAGTCGCAGTGAAATCGCCATCGAAACGCTCCGGCCGAGGTGCAATCTGTATTACAAATTGTAACACACCGGTTATCGGCCGGCAACGAGCCCACTCAATGCCACGCACTCTCGCTCACTCGCCGCCGAAGGCCTCCGCCAGCAGCTTGTCCTGTTCGAGCTGATGGCTTGTCTTCGAGCCGGTGGCCGGGCTGGCGGAGGGGGGGCGGCAGATGCTCCCCAGCGGCAGGCGGCGAAACGCCCGCGAGCCGAGCCGCGCCCGCACGAACCGCCATGCCCCCATGTTTCGCGGCTCTTCCTGTACCCAGCGGAGCTTGGTGCCGTCGGGGTACTTCGCCAGCACGCTCCGCAGGTCGTCTGCGGGGAATGGGTAGAGCTGTTCGAGGCGGATGACCGCGACGTCGTCGCGGCCAAGCTCCGCGCGCTGGGCCTCCAGTTCGTAGTAAAGCTTGCCGGTGCACATGAGGACGCGGTCGGTCTCGCCGGCCGCTTCGCCGGAATCCTGCCCGCGCACGTCGTCCAGCACGCGCTGGAACCGACCCTGCGACAGGTCTTCCAGCGATGAAACGCACCGCCGGTGACGCAACAGGCTCTTGGGCGTCATCACCACCAGCGGCTTGCGCCAGGAGCGGACGACCTGCCGCCGCAAGAGGTGGAAATACTGCCCCGGCGTCGTCGGGCTGGCCACCTGGATGTTGTCTTCGGCCGCCAGCATCAGGAATCGCTCCAGCCGCGCGCTCGAATGTTCCGGCCCCTGACCCTCGAAGCCGTGCGGCAAGAGC
>JAHWKJ010000705.1 GCA_019347905.1 Planctomycetota bacterium | reverse complement strand
GAAACGTCGCCCGAGAGTCGAGGGACCGATCTGATGAAGGTTGATTTCGCACGTCCGGACGTGTCCGATCTGGTGTTGCACGTTTATGGCCGCTCGGTGCACCCTGAGTTGTTCGACGTCTACGCGGCAACGCCGGTCTGGTACGATGCGTACGAAGCGGTGCTGCGCATCTGCGATGGCGGGCACACCGTCTCGTTCCGCACGGCCGATCAGGCCGTCACGGAGGTCGCCGCCGGCCGGGGGAATCCGCTGCCCCAGCACAAGCGGCTGCTCGAGCAGCGGCTGCGCGGCTGCCGGGACGAGGCGCTGCGCTTTCCGAACGGGCTGGTGTATCAGGTCTCGTTTCAATTGGAGCGGCTGGAACCGGAAGTGTTCCTGAAGCTGCACGAAGAGCTGCTCGGCGACTGCGCCCGGGCGAACCTCGCGCATCGCTTTCCGCCGCAGACGCGGCTGGCACCCGGTCCGTTGAGCCTGATCCGCACGGATGCGGCCCCGCGGAGCCTGCTGGTGCATGCGTTCCATACGTTTCCGGAGAGCTGCGCGGTCGTGCGGACACAGTCGCTGTTCGAGCTCTAACCTGCATTGCGCACCACGTCCGCGCTCCGACGGCTTGGTGAGCGTCTGGGTGTGTTGATCAGCATTATCGGAGGGTGGATTCGCGTTGGGCAAGGATGAGGGTGCTTTCTCGGGGCGTGCGGCACCTGATTTGAGTGGTTTTGGCTGTGCTCGGCACGCACCGCTCCCTTCGGCAGCGGGTGGAGCCGCTTCCGTGGCCGTGGAGAGCGGACCGTTACAAGAGCGGGGCGGGGTGCGTCACAGGCGGGTCTGCACCTGCCGGCGAGAAGGTGAGCGTTTCCACCGCCGTGCGGACCTCGGCGGCGAATCGCGCGGCCCCCTCGCACGCGCGGCGGAATGTCTCGCGCGTGGGCCACGTGGAGGAGAAATGGAACCAGATGCGGCGCATGCTCGTCTTCACCACGGCTCCCGCCTTGAACAGCCGCGGCCGGGCGGTCTGCACCTCGAGCGTTGCGATCTCGGGAACGTTCGCATTGGCTTCGCGGAACAGGACCCATAACGCGTAGGCCAGCACGTGATACAGCATCTTTTGCGCGTTGGCGAAGAACCGAGGCGAGGAGAGCCGGTCCATCCCCAAGCCGTTCTTGAGTTCGCTGATGGGCCGCTCGGGGACATCGCCGCGCTGGCAGTAAAAGTCCTCGTACACGGCCCGCGCATCGTCCGTGAGGTTGGTCACGATAAACCGGCGGTTCGTGCCGCCGGTGGCTGTCGTCTCCAGTTTCGCAATGATCCGTCGCGGCCGCGACCAGGACTCGGCTTTGTAATCATCGAAGACGCGGAACTCGCGCCACGGCTGCGCGTACGCCCAGGCACAGACTTCGACCCGGTGCAGGTCGTCTCTCGTGCGGCGTTTGAGGACTTCGTTGATGGCATAGCCGATGGCGTACGACAGATCATCCTCTTCGCAGAACTCGTACATCTCTGGCCCGCTGACGCCGTGATCGCCGCGGACCAGGATCGGCACGTCGGGCCAGGCGCTTCGCAGGCGAGCGACGATCTCCCGCAGCGCCTCGACCGCCGTGCCACAGTTCGTTCCGACTGTGCCCGGCCGCAGCCAGGCGCCGAGCGGCATTCGGCTGTCGGCATCGAACACGAGCAGTGGAAAGTACTGCCGCTGGTCGTAGTATCCGTGCCAGAACGTGAGCTGCTGCTGTCCGTGAGCTGGATCATCAGTCGGATCGAGGTCGATCACGATTCGTTCGGGCTTCTGCCGCCGTGTGCGGATGAAGAGGTCGACCAGGTACTCATTCATCCGCGTGATGCGTTCAAGCTGCGCCCGGCGGACTTCGAGCAACGCGGGACGCTCTTCGAGGGGAAGCTCGGCGTCGCGTCGCGTATAGGCATGCAGAAACCGGTTCGACGTGGAGCCGCTCGCGAGAGGCCGCTCGACGCTGGGCGAGACGTCGGCCAGCGTCTGAAACAGTGGGTCACGCCGCAGGAAAGAGGCATCGTTGCCGTCGAAGTAACCGGCCAGCATCTGGTACACGCGCTGCACGAGGAGTCGCTCGCGCGAGTGGACGACCCGCTCCTGACAACGGGGGTCCGGCATCAGAGCCGCGGCCCCGGCGATGACCCCAAGTTCCAGATCGAGCTTCCGGACGGCCAGCAGTCCTGCGTCCGTGACGACCTGGCCTCCCTCGAAATCCACCGTGACGTCCTGCGTCCCCACTTCAAACAGCGTGATCTGCGTCGTACACTCTGTCGTAGCCATTGGAGCCTCCTGCCTGCATCTAAGTGATCCGTTCACACCACTTTGATGCGACAGGAGGCTCTTTTATTCCGAGAATGGTGCGCAATTCAGGCTAATCGTGTCCGCTTCCACGCAGCGCCCGGGTACCCGTTCTCTCAGTCGTCGATGTCTTTCGCTCGAAAGAACGGGGGCTGGCGCGAATGCGAAGTACACCAGGTCCTCGTGGCCGAGGAAACGTGCTTCTGCTCGCTCACGTGTCGTCGCGCCGGCAATTACGACGAGGGCGCGTTTCGGACGTTCGTTGCCGAGGAAAGCGCACAATGGGAGAATCGCAAGACAAAGACTTGGCGGGCGCCGTTGCAAGCCCGCGAAGGCAGATCGGGCCGCGGCGTTCGCAACGAATATCGCGTTCA